>CAZKUI010000049.1:0-8434 GCA_964555905.1 uncultured Candidatus Bathyarchaeia archaeon
CAAGCATGGCGGGCTCTGGACCCGCTGACGGGAGTTCGAATCTCCCCCGGGCTACCAAAATATCTACATAATTTTGAATTACTTGATTTTTTCTAATATTATGGCAGGGCATATTTTCGTGATTCCTTCGATTTCTTCTAGGGTTTTTATGAAGTTTGTGAGTTCTTTGGAGTTTTTAAACCAGCATTCAATTAGTATCATGTGGTCTCCGCTTGAAGAGTACATGTTTATTACTTCTTTCATTTCTCTTAGTTTTTCTAGCGTTGGTATGTAGTGCTCTGGCTTTGTGTCTATGCCTATTAGTGCGGTTATCTCGAAGCCTATCTTCTTGGGGTCTACCTCTATTGTATACTTCCTTATTACTCCATCCCTCTCTAGCTTCCTTATCCTCTTTCTCACCGCGGTCTCGCTGACACCAAGCATCTCCGCTATCTTAACGAACGGCGTCCTTGAGTTCTTCATTAGTATCTGTATCAGCTCTAAGTCCGAAATTCGAACCACAATGTTTATAAATTCAAACATACTTATAAAATTAACCGAACTTAGGAAGTGATAGAGAGGTGATGTGGTGGACACAATAGAGAATTTGGCGAAGGCGTTCGTTGGGGAGTGTCAGGCGAGGAACCGCTACACGTTCTACGCGAAAATCGCCAAAAAGGAGGGATACGAGCAGATAGCGGAAGTATTTCTGGTAACTGCGGAGAACGAGAGAGAACATGCAAGCACACTATTTAAGCTCATTAACGAACTGAAGGAGAAAACTGGCGAGAAATTAGAAGAAATTAAGGTTGATGCTGCGGTTCCAACGACGCTCGGAAGCACGATAGAGAATCTGAGGGCTGCAATTGCCGGAGAGAACTACGAACATACGAGGATGTATCCGGAGTTCGCAGAGGTTGCGGAAAGGGAGGGCTTCCCTGATATCGCAGAAAGGTTGAGGGCGATAGCACGGGCGGAGGAGCACCACGAGGAGAGGTTCAGGAAGTTGCTGAAGGAGGTTGAGGCTGGAACGGTCTTCAGGAAGGATAGGGAGGTTTGGTGGGTGTGCAGGGAATGCGGCTACGTCTACTACGGTAAGGAACCCCCAGAGGAGTGTCCATCATGCGGGCATCCGAGGAGCTACTTCCAGATTAAATGCGAGGAATATTAAAGTGGTGGGAACATATGACGGAGCAAAAGCAAATTTACAGATGCAACATCTGCGGGAACATAGTTGAAGTCCTGCGTTCGGGAGTTGGAACCCTCGTGTGTTGCGGCCAGCCGATGGAACTACTTAAGGAGAAAACTGAGGATGTCGGCAGGGAGAAGCACGTCCCGGTAGTAGAGAGGATGGAGAATTTAGTAAGGGTGAAGGTCGGCTCTATCCCCCACCCAATGGAGGAAAACCACTACATAGAGTGGATAGAAATAATCGCAAACGGCAAAGTCTACAGGAAGTTCCTAAACCCGGGGGACAAGCCGGAGGCGGAATTCGAGATAAAGGCAGGAAAGGTTGAGGCGAGGGAGTACTGCAGTGTCCACGGATTGTGGAGGAGTTGATGTCTACATTCTCCCTTATTTTTTGAGGTTACTTGCTTTATTAGAGGATGAGATTTAGCTTGAGTGAAAAAGGACACGTTTAAGGGGTTAGATTGAGGATTATGATAGAAAACAAGCAACTAAACATAAAAATGAATGAGAAATCTATGAGGATTATTGAGGTGGAGAATCCGGTAAAGTGCGTTATTGTAGGGCGTGTTAACAGGTTTGTCGTGAAGGTAATCGTGGATGGGAATGAGCAAAGAGCGTACATTAACAACACCGGAAGGCTATCTGAGCTTTTAGTTGGAGGAAGAGGTGCATTCTGTGTTAGAAGTAAGGGAACTGGAAAGATGGATTATAGGCTATTTGCCGTTGAAGACGATAATCTCGGAGCTATTATTGACACCCAGCTTCAGATGAAAGCGTTTGAGAGAGCATTAGAGACGGGACTCATCCCGTGGCTCAGTGGATGCAGAATTCTGAGGAGGAATGCAAGGCTGGGGAGTTCCCTCATAGATTACCTCCTGCGATGCAACGAAGATAGGGTCTACCTAGAGGTGAAGAGCGCAGTTTTAAGAGGTGGAACATACGCCATGTATCCCGACTGCCCGTCTACAAGAGGGAGAAAACACGTAAAAGAACTCGCGAACCACGCAAAGAGAGGTGGAAAAAGCATAATATTATTCATCGCAGCCCTACCCAAGGCAGAGGCATTTAAACCGAACAAAACCGCGGACCCAGAAATACACAAGCTACTCCTAGAAGCTAATAAAGTAGGAGTGAAATTGGGGGCTATCGGCATGTACTATAATCCAGCGGACTCTTTCATCTATTTATATAATCCGAGTCTCAAAATAGTCCTCTAAACCCCATGTGGAATGGGGGGCTATTTTCTCAGTTCGTAGTCGTATTCTGTTAGCTTTTTTGCGCCGTCTTTCTCTATTACGTATGTGTCTTCGTATTTTATGGCTCCTACTCCGGGGATCGTTATTGGTGCGTGTATGGACGCTAATGTCATGTTCTGGGCGACGATGTGTTGGCGGTGGGCTGGAATGATTGTTGTTATCGGGTCCTCCTCCACCAAGAGTCCCACTCCATGGGCGAATCCTAAGACAAAGTTCTCGCCGTATCCCCTCTCCTCAAAATGTGCCTTAATTTTTTCCTGAACATCTATTAGCTTCATTCCTGGCCTGAGGTTTTCCTCCGCTATGGAGTGCGCCTCCATATACGCATCCACTGCCTTCCTCTGCTCCTCACTGATTCCGCCGACGAAGATCGTTCTCGTCATATCCGAGTAGTATCCGCCTTGGTCCGCGGCCACCACGACCTTCACCGGATAGCCATTCCTGATTTCTATGTCCGGCATGGGTTCCGCGTGTATTCTGATTGAGGGGCCTGCGTCTACGTAGACTAGGGGGTGCCTAGCTCCCCTCTTCATCACCGCGTAGACGGCTTCAGCGGCAACATCTAACTCTCTAACCCCCACGTCTATGGCGTCTACGGCGGCCTTCATACCCTCAACGCAGACCCGAGAAGCCCTCTTCATCAGCTCGATTTCATGTGCATCCTTAATCATGCGAAGTTGCATAATCAGCCCGTGAACGTCCCTCACCTCAACTTGGCGGTTAAGCTTCCTGAAGAGTTCGAAGAAGAGGACATACGAGTCCCGCTCTATGCTATAATCGAACCCAACAACCTTAAATTTAGACTCTCGAATGGTTCCGCTCACACCCCTCATGAGTTCTTCGACCCTACGCCACGTTTTTACATTTTCAATCCAGCTTTTCCTCCTGAATTCTGGAGCCTCATCCTCAAAGACGAAGGCGATGGGTTCCCCCTCGGCGGGTATGAATAGGGCGGGTCTAAGCCATTTCACACCAGCAAAATATGCAAATGAAGACAAAGTCCTTATTACTGATGCGTCTATGTTCGCCTCCTTCATAAGCGTCTGAAAGCGCCCAACCCTATCCTGATAGATGCTTCTCAGCATTTAAAACCCCATTAGTTGTCTACGACTTCAATTTAAAAATTTACAGGAGAACGCTTGAGGAGAAGCGAGTTTCCCACCACGGAGATGTCGCTTAACCACCTACCTAGCATAGTCCAACACCTCCCTGACACTGATATTTATTTGCGACCGCGGTTATTCGTCGTGGTGGTTATGCGTAGGGATGAGCTTGCTTCCCTTATAGACTCCACCTTATTGAGGGCTGATGCCACCCCACGGGATGTTGAGGCGTTATGCGTAGACGCCATGGAGTACGGATTTAGGTGCGTCTGCGTTAACCCTGTCTACGTGGCGCTTGCATCGAGGCTGCTCAGGGGTAGCGGCGTCGGGGTCTGCACGGTGGTTGGGTTTCCCCTAGGGGCAACCCTCCCGGAGGTGAAGGCGTACGAGGCGGCGAGGGTGATTGAGGAGGGCGCTGACGAGGTAGACATGGTCATGAACGTCGGGGCGTTGAAAGCGGGGAACTACGAGCTGGTTTTGCGGGATATACGCGGGGTTGTGGAGGCCGCCCACCAGAGCGATGCATTGGTGAAGGTAATCATAGAGGCCGGCTACTTAACGGATGAAGAGAAGGTGGCTGCCTGCAAGCTCGCGCAGAAAGCCGGGGCTGACTTCGTGAAGACATCCACCGGGTTCGGGCCCACCGGAGCCACAATCCATGATGTGCGGCTCATGCGTAAGACCGTCGGCGACGCCATGGGTGTGAAGGCGGCCGGCGGAATTAGAACCCTGCAGGATGCTCTGGCGATGATAGAGGCGGGGGCGAACAGAATTGGAACCAGCAGGGCTGTGGATGTCATCCGGGGTTTAAAGCCGTAGTGTCTACATCCTCTCCGGGGCGTCGATCCCGAGGAGGTTTAGGGCGTTCCTTAGGGTAATCCTCGTGGCGTCTACGAGCCTAAGCCTAGCGTCGCCTAGCTCCGCTGGCTCCGCGTTTAGCACGGGTAGGGTTGCGTAGAAGGAGTTGAACTTCTCGGAGAGCGTGTTCGCGTACGTCGCTATTAGGCTCGGCCTTAGGTTGTCCGCCGCCTCCACGAAGACCTCCGGGAACCGGGAAACAAGCACCACCAAGTCCCTCTCTAACTCGTGCTTAAGCAGGCTATAATCCGGCCTTTCAGCCCTCCTACCCATCTCCGAAGCCCTCCTCAGTATACTGCAGGCCCTGGCGTGCGTGTACTGGATGTATGGGGCGCTGTTCGTCTCGAAGTTTAGGACTCTATCCCATGTGAAGGTGACCGGCTTTTGGGGGTCTACGACCACCATCGCGTACTTCACAGCCCCAACCCCCACCTTCACGGAGATGTCCCTACGCTCCTCCTCGGAGAGCCCGGGGGAGTGCTTCGGCACCTCCTCATACGCCCTAGCAACCGCCTCCTCAAGAACCTTATCAAGCGCTATATAGCGCCCCCTACGGCTGGACATGCGGTAGCCGGGTAGCCTAACGAGGTTATACGCGAAGTGAACTAGGTTATCCGCCTCCCTCTCGTGGCCTAAGGCGTACAGGGCAAGCTTCAGCTGGAGCTGCGCCAGGGACTGCTCCATGCCAATCACGTTTATCACCTTGTCAGCGTCACCGAACTTCTTCAGCGTGTATGCGATGTCCCTTGTGGTGTAGAGCGTGGTTCCGTCAGCCCTAGTTAGGGTTAGGGGTGGAATCTCGTATTTGTCGCTGACCCCCAGCTTATCCCTTAAGTTTAGGTCGTCAGCCACCCTATTAGCGTCAAATTCTAGGACTCCACCTACACGCATGACGTATGGGGTCCTCATTAGCCGATTTAGGGTCTTGGAGACCACTCCACTCCAGATGAGGTCGCTCTCCCAATCCCACGAGTCAAACGTTATTCCCATGTTCTCTAGCGTTCTCCTCATCCCGTCTAGGCAGAGTTCGCAGACACGGCGGACGAGCTTCACGGCATCCGGCTCCCCATCCTCATACCTCTTAATCAACTCGTCTACGCGGGATTCCGGCCGCTCGTCCTCCTTAATGCCTTCCAGAAGCTCTTGGAAGAGTTCTGGGGCTCGCTCCTCCATCCTCGCCGCGTCTGAGACCCACCCGTCTAATGCCCGTTGCAGGCGCGCCGCCTCCTCCAAGTCTCCCCTCAGCCTCGCCTCCTTAACCTCCCTCTTCAGCCTCTCAATCTCCAGTATGCAACTCGTTATGGCGTAGACGGTTCCTATGAAGTGGTCGGGCTTCCCCTCCAACCTCGGCTTTTTTAGCTTTGAGTAGCCGTAGGCTACCACGGCCGTCTGCCTGCCCGCGTCGTTCACGTAGAAGTGCCTTTTCACTCGGTGTCCACGGGCGGTCAGCATTCTGGCGAGGGCGTCCCCGAGGACCGGGTTCCTCGCCTGGCCCACGTGTAGGGGGTGAATTGGATTGGCGCTGGTGTGCTCCACGATGACGCGCAGTGGCTTCTCAACCTTCACCATTCCATACTCCCTATCTAGCGCCGCCGCGGATTCCACTGTCAGCTCGGCGAGGGCTGGAATATCCACGTGGAAGTTCACGTAGCCCTGAACACCCTCCACCATCCTAATCAGCTTATACCTGTCTACATCGATGGCGCCAGCCAGCCTCACCGCCATCTCCTGCGGCTTCAGACCAACCAACTTAGCGAGGTCGAAGCACAGAAGCGAGGTGAGCTGACCGAACCTCGGATTTGGGGGAACCTCTAGGCTGATCGCCGACGGCGAAACCCTCGGGTAAACCGCGTCAAACGCACCCCTTAAGGCAGCCTCACACTCCGCACGAAACTCACCGAACGGATTCTCCACCAATTCCGCCCCACAACCCACCAACATAACTAAGGAAGGGAAGATTTTAATCAATTGCCACCACACTAACAAACGAAGAACAGGGCGGGTAGCCTAGCCTGGATTATGGCGCAGGCCTCCGGAGCCTGAGGTCGTGGGTTCAAATCCCACCCCCCCCGCCAAAAACAAAACACTTATAATTAAAAACATTAAACGATTATAATAATTCCCTAGGTTTGTAATGTTTGTATCCACGTTGTTCTATTTCTTGGAAATCTTTGTTGTAGCTGACGATTCCGTCGGCGTTTATGTGAAGCATTAGTGCTACGAAGGGAGTGTCTCCTGGGTCTCTAAGTCCTATTATGTCGTGTGCTTCTCTGAGGGTTGCGCTCGGTATCTCATTTAGGGGGAATATTTTGACCATAGTTGGAATTGTTAGTAGTGTTTCCGCGAATTCCTGTCGTGTTAGCCTGCTTCTCATCCATATCATAAGAAAATGCCTCTTTATTTCAATGAACGTCAAGTCTAAGGTGTGGTATTCGTGCTTTAGTTCAAATATTTTCCAAGCTTCAGCCCGTTTAGATAATAGCATGGACACGAATATGCTGGTGTCTACCACCAATTTTAGGGGCAATTCCTTCTTAACTCCGTCTCCCTAGCAAGTCTAAGACCCTCTTCGCTATGTCCGCCTTAATTCTCCTATCAAGCGTCTTCGTCAATTCCTCTATTTCCTCAGGGCTTAATTGCTTTAATTCCGGCTTTGGAAGCAGGAATAGAGCTAGTATAAGTCGCTTATCCTCCTCGTTCAGCTCTTTAAGCCTCTCAGCGATTTCCCTCGGAACATTCACCTTCACGTCTACAACAACAGACAAAACAAACACCACAAGCCATATCCACAATTAACCCTAAAAAGCGTTTCCTCACTCATGCAACACCTTCGTCCCTAACAGCCGAGGGTTTAAACATGGGTTTTATGTTAACCCCACCCGCCAAACAACCAAAATTAAGCAAAGTAGAGCCATTTCCAAAAGATGGAGTCTTAAGACGCCTGATAGCCTCTTCCGAGAACCCGAAATCACCAATGTGGAGGAAATGGGATGCAAATACCGCTGGTATGCAAAGGTATGCTCCAATTCTTTGCTTTAAGGAACTATAGATTTACTTTTCTTCAACAGGAATTGCTTGCTTCTTTGCTTCTTGCTCCGCGATTATGAGGGAGGTTTCGCGTATCATTTTTTCCAGCATCTTTACGAGTGGGTGTTCTCTGTTCAGCCTGTACAGCGTTGCCCTGCCAATCCTGCGAGAAACAACGATTATGCCCAAGCTTTCCAGGTCCTTAAAATGCTTGTATAGTGTCTGCTTGCTCATGCCAAGCTCCCTAACCAGCTCGCTTTTGCTGAAGTCGAAGTATGGGTTGTCAAAGAAGATGTCTAGTATCCTAACTTTAGGTGAATTACCGAATACTCTGATGAGGAGCGACTCCCCAAGGTCTCTGTAACGGACGTCATTCATGACCGTCTACCTAAAGATATGGGTGAGGAGCAAAGTATTTAAATTTTGACCGTTAATGGTATTATAAGTGTACCATGAATGAGACGCATACCGATGCTTGGGTTAAGGCCGTTGTTCTTGATAAGCTTTTTAAGAGGGGTTGCTGGGGTGGCAGATACACGCCCCTAGATTCTTTGGTTAGGTGGTTGGGTCGAAGGGTTAGGCGGAATGGAGGGAGGGTTAGGAGAGCTGTAAAACGGCTCGTTAATGATGGCTATTTAATTCTCCATAAGCGTGGTAAAGCAGTCTCACTAAACCCAGCAAAAAGTAGGGAAGTAGCAGAATTCATAGAAAGCACTCTGAGCTAGCTCAACACCCTTAGTTTTGCCTTATTGTATATTTCCTTTAGCTTTTCTAGTCTTCCCATCTCGCATGCGAACCACTCCCGCAGTATCTGCGGAGTAATCCTTATTCCCGTCTACCTCTCGAATGCTTTACACCTCTTCCTGAAGTAAGTCTCAGCAACGGGAAAGACCCAACAAAACTATCTTGGGTTTCTTTTGGTTTGAGGTTGTTTTGGATTGTTGTGGCTTGAAGGGTTTTAATGCGGGCTTCTCTCGTGTTTGCGATAAGGTTTTTATTTAATGGGTTTGAGGGGTGGGT
>CAZKUI010000050.1:0-8414 GCA_964555905.1 uncultured Candidatus Bathyarchaeia archaeon
ACCACATCGCCGTGGTGATGGTATGCTGTGAAACCCCTTAAATGACGGAGGCGTAGCCTATAGTAGGGTCTACGTTGAGTAAGGCGGCGGCTATCTTTAAGAGGGCTAGGGAGGAGGGTAGAAGGCACCTCCTAGAGCCGGAGGCTAAAACCGTCTGCATGGAGTACGGGATTCCCGTACCCAAGTTTCGCGTGGCGGGGAGCGCTGAAGACGCCGTTAAGTACGCCGAGGAGATAGGCTACCCCGTGGTTTTGAAGGTGGTCTCACCCGACGTAATCCACAAGTCGGACGTAGGCGGAGTTATGCTGGGACTCAGGAGCGCGGATGAAGTCCGCAGCGCCTACGAGAAACTTCTAGGAAACGTACGCAGCCACAAGCCAAACGCTGAAATAGTTGGGGTTTTGGTGGAGGAGATGGCTCCGAAGGCGGTGGAGGTCATAGTTGGAGCCATAAAGGACCCTCAGTTCGGTCCGACCCTCATGTTCGGCTTGGGCGGCGTCTTCGTGGAGATACTAAAGGACGTCTCCTTCCGCGTGGCACCAATCACGGAGGACGACGCGACGGAGATGATAACGGAGATTAAGGCATACCCCATACTCCAGGGGTATAGGGGGATGCCGCCGGCGGACGTAGACGCCATTAAGCAAATCCTGCTAAACACTTCGAGGCTCGTGATGGAGCATCAGGAGATAGCGGAGCTGGACTTGAATCCAATCATGGTCTACCAGAAGGGGGCGAAAGCCGTGGACGCAAGAATCATACTAGAGTAGGCTGCCTCGTTTAGGCGGGGTTTAAAAGAGATTATGAAGCTGGATGAATTTCGAGGTTTTGAGGCTTACTCGGGGCTTCGGGTTCCGCCGGGCCAGCCCCTATTCCTCCGGCTTAATGGCAGGGATTTTAGGCGGGTCTCGCTGAGGATTGGAGCTGAGAAGCCCTTCGACCTCCGTCTGGCTAGGTGCCTCGTCTCCTCCGCTAGGGCCGTCTACGACGAGGGCTTTAACCCCACCCTCGTCTACCTAGCCAGCGACGAACTTAACATACTTTTCATTCAGGCGTTCCCCTTCGGCGGTAGGGTGGAAAAGCTGAACTCCGTGATGGCTGGCTTGGTCTCCAGCGCCGCATCTCTATGCATAAGGAACACCTTCGGCGTGGAGGTTCCCGTCTCCTTCGATTGCAGGGTGGTTCTCCCAAAAAGCGATAAACTCGTGGACTATTTAGCGTGGAGGCAACTGGACGCCCAGCGAAACCACCTAAACTCCTACGCGTACTGGACGCTCAGGAAGCTCGGGAAGTCGCCGCGGGAGGCATCCGAGATTCTTAAGGGAATGAAGGCGGCGGAGATGAGAAACATGCTCCTTCAACACGGGATAGACTTGGAGGGAACCCCGCTCTGGCAGAGGAGGGGGATTCTCGTGTACAGGGAGGCACGCGTGAAGGTTTCGAGCGGCATCCCCGTGGTTAGGAGGGTGCTCGTTGAAAACTGGAACCTACCCAACTTCTCATCCGCAGATGGGAGAACGCTTCTCAGGCGGGTATTAGCTGGGAAAATCTCTAGGATGGATTAACCATACCCGCCGTACTTGAAGTAGTATCCATCCTCCTTCTTCGGCCCGAAGCTCCTAACACCCTTCTCGTTTAGTTGCCTCCTGAGCTTTTCCGCGTATTCATGAGTTATTTCACCCCTCCTCTCCATGTAGTCTATGATCTCCCTGGCCTGGTCGTCCGTGTCGCATCTCCGGATGAAGTCTATGACGTCAGGCATGTAGCCGCTCCAGCCAATCTCAGAAAAGGCTTTTTCTCCCACCTCAGCGTCGCTTCTTACCCCACGTATTGTTACGCCCCCCTCCTCCATCTCCTTGGCGAGGTTCGGGAAGAGTTTCTTGAAGCGTTCCTTGTCGATTTCCAACGCCATTCGCACTCCATGTGCGGACTAGATTACGCCAGCCACATAAAATTTTTAGCCTCGGTTTCTATTTAAGTTGATTCCTATCCTCTCCCACGGGAGTTCAACGTTGGGCGGCTTCCGGCCTAAATACCGCCCTAAATCAAGCCCGCATTCCCTGAAGGCCCTCCTCCAGGCGCTTAAACCACCGCCTAATCGGGCGGCTCTCTCTATCACGACTCCCAGTTCCTCCCCTCCTAGGGAGAGGGCTGCCTGAATTTGAGCCTGCCTTGGGTCTAGTCCATTTATGGTGATGCGTCTATCCCCCTTCAGGAGTTGCCTCACCCTCCTTATGCATTCCCTGATGTATTGGAGGTCGGCGAATGGCTCCCGTTGGAATGGGGTGTGCGGCTTCGGCACCAAGGGGTTTATGCTTAGGTGTATGGACTTGGGTGGGTATCCCAAGTCTGCGATTTTCCTCGCCAACTGCGCTATGGCGTCTATGTCTTCCCTGCGTTCTCCGGGGAGCCCCACCATGAAGTAGAGTTTAAGCCCCCTAACACCGGATTTTAGGAGGGTTTTGGCGGCGTCCATTATTTCTTCCTCGCTTATCCCCTTACGTATCGCCCTTCTGAGGTTCTCGGTGGCCGCGTCCGGCGCCATGGTAACCCTCCTCTGCCCACCCCCCACCAATAGCTCAGCTAGGCGTTCCGTCACGGCTTCAGGTCTTATTGAAGGTATGGAAAGCTCAAGCCCCATGTCTACCACCATTTGGCATACGTCCTCCAAGTCTGGGTGGTCTGAGAGGGCGGCTCCTATGATGGAGACCTTGCCGGCGGGCGTCCACTTAACGCACTCCGTGAGTATTTCCTCCAGTTTTTCTAGGCTTCTGTGGCGCATGGGCCTATACGTGTGGCCTATGAGGCAGAACTTGCATCCCTTCCCGCAGCCCCTAGTCACCTCCAAGTCTATGGCTCTTCCGAAGGTTGTCATGTAGGGGCTTTTCTCGTCTACGAGGGGCACCACTTGGGCTGTCGGGTGCGGGGCTTCATCCAGATTCTTAACCCAAACCCTAGTTGCGTGCTCGTCCATGGATGGGACGTAGACTCCCCTCTCCCCGGATAGCTCCTCTAGGGCGTCCCTCCCATGGTTTATAACGGCGTCCACCACGCGGTCTAGGACTTCCTCCGCCTCCCCGATTATGAAGAGGTCTACGTGTCTGGAGAGGGGTAGGGGGTTTTCTATGGCGCAGGGCCCACCGGCGATTACGATGGGGTGCTCCTTGCCTCTTTCACCGCTTCTTGGTGGTATGCCCGATTCCATGAGCATCCATAGGGCGTTGGCGTAGTCCCACTCGTATTGGAGGCTGAACGCCACCACGTCAAACTTCCACAACGGCTGGTGAGACTCTAGGCTTAGGAGCGGCTCGTCTAAGGTCGGCTTGAAGAACCGCTCGCAGGCAACATCCTCCCTTGAGTTGAGCAGGGCGTATAGGAGGCGTATGGGAAGCCCCGTCATCCCAACCCTGTATATGTTTGGGTAGCACAGGGCCACCCTGAGGTCTACCCGACGCCAATCCTTCTTAACCACGTTCGCCTCCGGTATTCCCCGCATCACCCACCAGGCACCCTGCCAACGTCTAACTCCTGCTTCAGCGTTAAGCGCGTCCCCGGGGGGACGTCCCGGTAGACGACCACGTTTGGGCCTATCCAGCACTTCGGGCCTATCTTCACGCCGGGCATTATCGTGGCGTTTATGCCCGTCTGAGCCCCGTCCCCCATGATTACGCCGAGCTTCCTCAACCCGCTGTCCACGAGCTCCCCCTTCATCACCACCCTTACGGTGCGCTTGTCGAAGCGCAGGTTCGCCGTGATCGTCCCGGCCCCTAGGTTGCAGTCTTCCCCGATGACGCTATCCCCCACGTAGGATAGGTGCCCTATGTGGGTTCCACGCATGATGATGGAGTTCTTCACCTCGCATGCATTCCCGATCCGAACCCCCTCCCCGAGGGACGTGTAGGGGCGTATGTAGCAGTTCGGCCCTACGTCGCAATCAGCACCTATGAGGGTGGGCCCCTCCACGTACGCCCCAGCCCTCACCCGCGCACCCCCAGCCACGTAGACGGGTCCAACGAGGTTAGCGCCATCCTCCACCACCCCGTCAACCCCGGGCTTCAACCCCACCAGCACCCTCCTATTCGCCTCTAGGAGGTCCCAGGGCCTCCCAACGTCCATCCACTCCTCCGCTGGTATCTGGGCCGCCAGAACCTCACCCCCGCCGTTGATGATTTCCTGAAGTGTGCTGGTGATTTCCCTCTCACCCCTCTTTGACTCCCCCGTCCTCCGTATGGCGTCAAAGACCGACTCGTTGAGCACGTAGACCCCCGCGTTAGCCAGCTTCTCGTAAGGCCAGACATCGGGTTTCTCCACGATGCCCGTGACGATTCCGCCTTCAACCCTCACCATGCCGTACTGGCGTGGGTCTTCAACCGGAACCACCGCCATCGTCGCCGAGGCCCCACCCCGGTGGGTTCTTAGAACCTCCCGAATTACGGCTGGGGCTATGAGGAGGTCGCCGTATACCGCTAGGAAGTCCCCCGAGACCTGTGCCTCCGCCGCGCCTATGGCGTCAGCCGTCCCATAGACCCCGCCTTGGCGTATGTAGTGGAGCTTCAAGCCCATTCGCGAGCCGTCTCCGAAGCGCCGAATTATCTTCTCCGCCATGTAATGAACAACGAGCACCACCTCGCCGATTCCAGCGGACTTCAACGCGGATAACACGTGCTCTAGGAGGGGTCTACCACCCACTGGTATGAGCGCCTTCGGCTTCGTGAGGGTGATTGGTTGGAGGCGTTCGCCCTTTCCAGCCGCTAGGACAACCGCCCTCATCCCGCTTTCGCCTCCTCCACGAGCTTAACTACGAAATCCGCCAGCTCCCTCGCCCTCTCCTCGGTCTTCGCCTCAGCTGTGATGCGGATGAGGGGCTCCGTCCCGGAGGGCCTAACCAAAACCCACCCGTCGCTGAGCTTCGCCGCGACTCCATCAACCCTTAGGATGTCCACCGGTTGGAGTGCCCCTTCAATCCTCCCGTCTACCGCCGACATCACCCTAGGCTTCTCCGAGTTCTCGCACGGCACATTCACCCTCACCACTGGGTAGACGGGAACCCCGGAGAGGAAATCCGAGGGCTTAGCTCCCTCGGTCTCCAAGGCGGCCAAGAACAGCAGGGATGAGAGAACCCCGTCGGGTGCGAGGTGGTGTTTGGGGTGAATCCAGGCGCCGCACGGCTCCCCCCCGAAGACCGCCCCGTGCTCCTTCACAGCCTGAGCCACGTGCACATCCCCAACCCTCGCCCTGACCACGCGGCCTCCAGCCGCCTCCACCGCCTCATCAACGCACATAGACGCCTCCACGTTCGTAGCCACAACGCCCCCACCGTGCAGCCTGACCACGTGCGCCGCGTATGCCGCGAGGGATTGGTCTAGGGGTGCGTAGCGTCCCTCCTCGTCTATTACCACCACGCGGTCTCCATCCCCGTCATACGCGAACCCGACGTCCGCCCCCAAATCCCTCACCATGCTACATGCCAGCCTCACCGCGTCCTCCGTCGGATTTGGACTCCGACCCGGGAAGAAGCCATCCGGCTGGGAGTTCACGGAGTAAACCCTGCATCCAGCCCTCCTAAACAGCTCCGGGGCGAGAGCCGATGTCGCCCCACACCCGGGGTCGAGAACAACCCTCCACTCTCTCTTGAGGTCTACTGCGCTGAGAATCGCATTCACATACCTCTCAATTTCGCCGGAGGCGTCCACTGCGTGGCCTACGCCCCTCCAGTCTCTACGCTGGTAGGATTCACTGGAGATTATCTCCTCTATGCGGCTCTGCTCCTCGGGGCTGAGTGCGACGCCGTCGCTGTTGAAAACCTTAATCCCGTTGTATTCCGGTGGGTTGTGGGATGCCGTGAGCATCACCCCAGCGTCCATGCCCAACTCCCTAGTTAGGTACGCCAGCGCCGGGGTTGGCGCCAATCCGAGCCTGTGGACTGTGGAGCCGCCGGAGAGGAGGCCCGCCGTTACGGCTGATTCCAGCATCGGCGAGGAGGTGCGTGTATCGTGCGCAACTAGGACGTCCCCGCCGTTGGTGTAGGTTGCGATTGCCATGCCGACCTTCAGCGCTAACTCCGGCGTCAGCTCCACGTTTGCGACAGCCCGAATTCCCGAGGTTCCGAAGAGCCTACCCAAGATTTCCCCCAAAAATAGTAATGAAGTGCGGTATTTCTATTTTAAAGAGCCGCCTACTTCTCCGGTAGGAACTTTCTATGCGGGTTTTCCCTTAACATAAGGCGGAGTTCCTCCAACGTTAAACCCGTGATGGGGTCTCCGAATATTTCGCAGGTCCTAACTTTCCCAAGCTCCTCCGGGCTCCTCACCACCACCTCCGCCTCATCCCCGGATGGCAACGTGAGGTGGATGTGCGTAGATTCAGCTAGGTGGCCTCCCTCATCCATAATTAGGTGCTCCACCCTCAACTCCCTAAATTTGCCCCTAAGCCTCTCCACGACCTCGTTTGGGTTCCGGCTGTAGACCTCCACGTCTACGTCGCTGGCTCTATGGATGACGCCACGCCAGACGCTACCCACAAGCCTAGGGTTGAAGTCCGCTAGGAGTTCCATGAGTTTCAGGGCTTCACGCCGCATACGCTCAAGACGCTTGAAATAGCCGGGACCCTCCAACTCCTCGGCGAGCCTACCCAATTCCAGCGCCACCTCTAAGTTGCTTGGGAGAACCCTAGCCCCGAGGGTTTTAGCCGCCTTCTCCTTCGCCTGCAGGTACTCGTGCGCTAATCCGTAATAGAGGAGGCTGGCTGCCTCCCGCGCGACGAGCCTCCGCTGGTCTTTCATGACAGCAGCCCAAAAATTTTTGCATAAAACCCCAATTTTTCCATTTCCTTCAACTCAACATCACCCCTAGAACGCCCAAAACACCTATAAGCCTCGCGGAGCTGATGGTGGAAATCGAGGGCTGTTCATGTCGGAGTTTAGGTGGAGGAAGGATGAGGAGCTGAAGGAGGAGTGCGACCGCCTTTCTGAGGTCATGTACGAGGATGAGGTCATATTCCTATTCGGCTTCTACCTCGGGAGGTACGCCCCGGAATTGAAGGCGTTGGGCATAAGGTTCAGGTCGCCGGAGGAGCACCCGGACGCCATACTCATAAACCAAGAGACCGGGGAGATGATGAACGTAGACTTTGAGAGCCTCAGCAGCAACTTCAGGGAGGGGGGACGCGACCCAGCTAAGTGCGACCTGCTGGTCTGCATACTCCACGACTGGAGGGAATGCCCCGTTCCGGTTCTGGAGCTCTCCACCGGGAAGTTGCACCGCCCCGTGGAGGCGGGTGGGCGGTAGCGCCTCCATCGTAGACAGGGTGCACTTTTTTCTCCGTCCATGAGTTTTCCTACTTAAGGGTGGGGAGATTGGAGTTCAGGTTTCCGGGCCTTGAGGAGGCTCAGCTCATTAAGATGGGGGCTGAGGCGAACCTCTACCGGGGTTTATGGCATGGTAGGAGCGTCGTGGTGAAGTGGAGAATCCCGAAGAGGTACCGAGTTCCCAAGCTGGACTCGGAGATTAGGGCTAGGAGAACCATAAGGGAGGCCCAAATCATACACGAGGCGAAGGAGGCGGGCGTCCCCACCCCCACCATATTCCTAGTAGACGTGGCCGGCTCCTCCCTCGTCATGGAGTACGTGGTGGGCGTCCAAGTGAAGCAGGTTCTAGACGAGTTGAAGCCGGAGGAGCGGAGGAGGCTATGCAGGCATATCGGGGTGTTAATCGGGAGGCTCCACAAGGCGGGAATCGTACACGGAGACCTCACCACCTCCAACATGATCATAACGCCGAGGGGTCAGGTCGTCTTTATAGACTTCGGCCTAAGCGAAAGGTCTACGGAGCTGGAGCCGAGGGGGGTGGACCTACACCTCCTGAGGAGGGTGCTAATCAGCACCCACCACAGGCACGCGGAGGAGAGCTTCAGGGCGGTGATGGAGGGCTACGCGTCGGTCATGGGGGAGGAGGAAAAAAGTAAAGTTCTCTCAAAGATTAGGGAGATTGAGAGGAGAGGGAGATACGTATCCGAGAGGTAAAGGGGTGGTTGGGTTTAGCGTGCTCCCCGAGAGGGTGGTGCTCCTAGCATCCAGAAACGTGCACAAGTACATGGAGGCCAAGCGGATATTCTCAGCCCACGGGCTAAGTTTGGCGCTGCTCCGCGTGAAAGCGCCAGAAATCCAGAGCGAAAGCTTGGAGGAAATCGCGAAGTTTAGGGCTTTACACGTCGCTAGGGAGTGGAGGTTACCCGTGATCTCGGAAGACGCAGGCTTATTCGTAGACGCCCTCAGGGGGTTCCCGGGCCCCTACTCATCCTACGTGTATAAGACGATTGGGTGTAAGGGTTTGCTGAAGCTCATGGAGGGCGTTGAGGACAGGAGCGCCCAGTTCCGCTCAGCCATCGCATACTCAGATGGAGGAAGCGGTGAACCC
>CAZKUI010000051.1:0-8359 GCA_964555905.1 uncultured Candidatus Bathyarchaeia archaeon
CGTCTATGCCCGCCACCGCCTTCTCTATGATGGGGACGCACCCAGCCCCCCAAACCCTCCCAATCTCGGAGGCCTGGATGCGGTATATCGGAACGTAGCCGCCGTAGCCGAGTATGCCGACGCTGTTCAAGGGCTTCATGGCATCGTCCCCCAGCCGGGTTAGTTTATCTTAGGTTCGTTAATTGCTTAAAAAACTTTCGGCAAAAGACGTTAACAAATAATCAGTAATTTAAGGCCAGCCGCCGTCCTTAATACACGTGGAAGGTTCATATTTAAGTTTTTCGTGAATTATACGCCCCGGAAGCCTCAGCGAGCCGTGATTTCATCGTTTCACGTCTATATGCCCTGAAACCCTCACGTCCGTGACTAGGCCGCCGGTGAGGGTGAACTCCAGCATGACCCTGTCCTTCAGGGCGTTTTTCGTGTTGAATGTTGTGTGGCACTCCCCGCATTCGATGTCGGATTCTAGTTCCACCACGTACCAAGATGCATCTGCGTAGTAGCGGCCGCAGTTTGGGCATTGGAGTATGGAAACGTCTAACCACGCCTTCCTTACCGCTGTTTCGGTCATTTCCCACCGTCCACATGGGGGTGAACCACGCATTAAGCTTTTGTGCATCGTTACCCCCTTACTATTCTAGGTGTGAAGCGTATTGGCTGAGATTCACGTCGCCTTGGTTGGAGTCGGGAACTGCGCCTCAGCCCTAGTTCAGGGCGTCTACATGTACTCGGGGGCTGGGGAGGAGGCGGAGGGGTTGGCGCACCCAAACCTAGGGGGTTACCGCCCCGAGGATGTGAAGTTCGTGGCGGCATTCGACGTAGACGCTAGGAAGGTTGGGAGGGACCTAGGCGAGGCGATATTTGCACCACCAAACACCACCCCAAAGTTCTGCGACGTCCCGAGATTGGGGGTGAGGGTTCTCCGCGGCCCGGTCCTAGATGGGGTTGGGGGGCACTTGAGGGGAATCATCCAAGTGAGCGATGTGGAGGAGTGCGACGTGGCGGAGGCCCTCCGGCTCAGCGGTGCGGACGTCGTGGTGAACCTCCTCCCCAGCGGGGCCGTTGAGGCGTCTAAGTGGTATGCGGGGCGCGCCCTAGAGGCTGGGTGCGCATTCATAAACGCCACCCCCACCCCAATAGCAAACGACCCTAACATAGCGGGTAAGTTCAGGAGGATGGGGCTCCCCCTTCTCGGGGACGACCTCATGAGCCAGATTGGAGCCACCATACTCCATAAGAAGTTGCTGAGCATGCTGGTTAGGCGTGGAGTTCGGGTGGTTGAGACGTACCAGTTGGATGTGGGTGGGGGAACCGAGGCGCTTGAAACGCTTGGGAGGGCGAGGGAGGCGAAGAGGGAGATTAAGACATCATCCGTGAAGTCCGCCCTGCCATACACAGCGCCGGTGGTGGCTGGCTCCACGGACTACGTGGGCTTCCTAGGGAACAAGAGGGAGAGCTACTTCTGGATTCAGGGCACGTACTTCGGCAGGACGCCCGTGAGAATAGACGTAAAGCTGAGCACGTTCGACGGACCCAACGCTGGCTCCGTCCTCCTAGACTCCATAAGGTGCGCGAAGATAGCCCTAGACCGTGGCGTCGGGGGACCCCTAATCAGCATATCCGCCTACGCCTTCAAGAACCCCCCGGAGAAGGTTCCGCCAGAAACAGCCGAGAGGTGGCTGGAGGAGTTCATCCGGGGGGAGAGGGGCAACTAGGACTTTAACGCGTCCCTCCTCGATGCTAGGTAAGCTAGGGAGGACACCACCATCACAACGTAGACGGAGAGCCCCGCATTCATTACGGCCGTCATCGCGCCTTCGAAGACGCCCCGGGTTGCGATTGAGGAGTAGAGGGAGAGGATGCCGAAGGTTAGGGCTGGCGGCGTGAGTATAACCGACAGGTGCAGGCTCCACCACTTCATCCTAAAAATTCCGTACGCCTCGGCTAGGCTCACCAAGGATAGGAAGGCTATGTGGGGTTGGGTGAAACCCGAGAGTGCGAGGAACACTGCGAGTGTAGCCCCGGATGCCGCGTAGAAGGCGGCGAACGCTAAAAACCCGATGTCCCTTTTCATTCGCACCCCCTCTCTTAACAAAACCCTTTGAAGCCATATAGCTATTAATGGTTTCTGTGCCTATACAGTTACTAACGCCGGCTGGGGGGTTTCAGCCACGGGATACATCGACCTACTTACCCATCCACCCCTAAGCTTCCTCGGCGCACATACACCCCTAGAGGACGCCGTCTACGCCGTCTTGGGGGTTCCATACGACGGAACCAGCACCTACAGGTCTGGGGCGCGGTTCGCCCCAAACGCCATCAGGGATGCATCCCTTAACGTGGAGAGCTACAGCCTAAGGGTGGGAGTTGACGCTGAAAACCTCCCGTTGCACGACTTAGGAGATTTAGACGTTGTTGTGGACGCTGCTGAGACGCTCCGTAGGTTGAAGGTGGTCTCCTCGGAGCTTTCTGGGATGGGGAAGCGGCTCATGCTCATCGGGGGAGAGCATACAATCACCCTCGGTGCGGTGCAGGGAATCGGGGATGTAGACGCCGTAGTCTCCTTTGACGCCCACCTAGACCTCCGAGGGGAGTATATGGGGCAACGCGTGTCCCACGCCACGGTCATGCGCAGAATCCACGAGCTTGAGGGCGTAGACAGGGTTGTATGGGTTGGGGTTAGGGCTGTCTCCCGCGAGGAGCTTGAATTCGCCCAGACGATAGGTGCATGTTACATCACCTCTAGGGATGTGTGGCTTAAGGGGCTGGAACACTCCAAAAATGCGCTGGAGAACGCCCTAAGCAACTGCGAAACCCTATACATCACAGTAGACATAGACGTGCTAGACCCAGCCTACGCACCAGCCGCCCAAAACCCGGAGCCCGAGGGTCTCACGGTCCACCAGCTCCTAGAGCTTCTATGCCCCCTGTGCGGTAGGGCGGTTGCGGTGGACCTAGTGGAGGTCTCCCCGCCATACGACAACGGGACGACCGCGATACAGGCGGCTAAGATACTATTGGAGGCGTTATGCCACATGGAAGGGGGTAGAAATGAGCGAAAATGTCGTAGTAAACCTTAAGTCCGTAGCCACGCGGGAATTCTCTAGGGAAGGAGTTGGAGCTTTGGTCCCTGCTTTATGAGTTTGCGGTTCGTTACGGTTACTTTGGCGCCTTCATCATATCCACCGTCGGAAACTTCACCGTTGTATTTCCCGTCCCCTACGCCATCACCGTCTACATGCTCGGCGCCATCCTAAACCCCCTCGCGCTCGGTGTCATCTGCGGGTTGGGGGCGGCGGTTGGAAACGTCTCCGCATACCTCGTTGGAATCTTAGGCCACAGGCTGGCTGAAAGCCGGTACGGAGATAAGCTAAACGCAGTCTCCATCCTCCTAGACAAATACGGACCCATAATCCTCTTCGTTTTCTCAGCCCTCCCCCTTCCGGAAGACCTCGTCCTCATCCTGCTCGGCATGGTTGGATACGACATGTTCAAGACGATCTTCATCTGCTTCCTCGGTAAGACCGCCATGTGCATACTCCTAGCGTATGCAGGGCGCTACTCCCTAATCTTCATAAAGGCGCTATTCGCGTCAGAAACGGGAATCGTGGGCGTTTTAGCCGCAGTCATCCTACTAATTCTAATTACAATCGCGGTGATGAAACTCGACTGGATGTATGTGGTTCAGGTTGTGGAGAGCGAGGGGCTAATCGGCATGTTTAAGCCTGAACGGGTTAGGAGGCTCTTTCTAGGCGCCGGTGGAGAGGGTAAGCAACATGAGGGTGATCGCTGACCTCCACATACACTCCAAATACAGCCGCGCCACAAGCCAGAAGATGAACATAAACGAGATTACGCGCTTCGCCGAGATGAAGGGCCTAAACCTCATCGGGACGGGTGACTTCACCCACCCCAAGTGGCTGTCGGAACTCAAGTCAAGCTTGGTGGAGGACGGGGACACAGGCGTGTATAAGCCGGTGAACGCGCCGGGGTCCGCCGTGCGCTTCATGATAACCGGCGAGGTGTCTACGATATTCTCTTGGGAGGGGAGGACGAAGAAGGTGCATCACCTCATATTGACGCCCAATATAGAGACCGCTGAGCAGATTAACGACCGTCTGTCTAGGTTTGGGGACCTGTCAGCCGATGGGAGGCCCACCCTAGAGATGACGGCCGCCGAGTTGGTGGAGGAGGTGATGGAGGTATCCGCGATGAACGAGGTCATACCCGCCCACGTTTGGACACCATGGTTCAGCGTGTTCGGCGCTTTCAGCGGCTTTGACAGCATTGAGGACTGCTACGAGGACATGAGCGGGCACATCCACGCGTTGGAGACGGGCTTATCCTCAGACCCGCCCATGAACTGGAGGTTGAGCCGCCTAGACAGGTATACGCTCGTCTCTAACAGCGACAGCCACAGCCCCTACCCGTGGCGTATGGGCAGGGAGGCCAACGTCTTTGAGCTGCCGCGCCTAACCTATGGGGAGGTGTTGGATGCCGTACGGAGGAAGGACCCCGAGCGCTTTCTGTTCACCATAGAAACCGACCCCGCATACGGGAAGTACCACTGGACCGGGCATAGGAAGTGTGGGGTTTCTCTCCCCCCGGCGGAGGCGATTAGGCTGGGGAATAGGTGCCCCGTGTGCGGTAGACCCCTAACGAAGGGGGTGGAGCAGAGGGTTGAGGAGCTAGCCGACAGGCCCTACGGTTTCAAGCCTGAAAACGCCATCGGCTACAGGCACCTGCTTCCCCTCCCGGAGATCATAGCCGAGGCTATTGGGGCGTCAAGTCCGGCTGTGAAGGAGGTTTGGGGCGTCTACGCGGCCTTGGTTGGGAGGTTCGGCGACGAATACACGGTCTTGATGGAGACTCCCTTTCAGGAATTAGCGTCCGTCGTAGACGGAAGAATCGCGGATGCCGTAATAAGGGTTCGGGAGGGACGGGTGAAGGTGATACCCGGATACGACGGCGTCTACGGGAAGCTCGTAATCTTCGAGGAGGCTGAGGAGGCGGAGAAAAGACGAGTTGGGCAGAGGAGCTTAACGGAGTTCATGTAGTTTTTCAGCGCCACACGGGTTCCATCCCAGCCCTCTCTAGGATCTTCGGGACTATCCACTCGAACCCGACGGCCATCATGTGTATTCCCGCAGCCCTCGTGGTTTTCCTCAGCTCCCTTATCATCTCGCTGAACATCTCTATGCTCTCCTCGTAGACCGCCTCCTTTCCGCCCCTCTTCTTCGCCTTCAGTATGCGCTCCTGAAGTTCCTCGGGGACGTGGACTCCCGGGACGAACTTCACGAACCACTTCATCATCGCCACGGACTTAAACGGCGCCATGCCTATCAACACGGGCACGTTGAAGCGCTCCGCCTCCCTCAGGAAGTTTTTCGCGACCTCTATATCGTAGACGCACTGGGTTTGAATGAAGTCTACGCCCATGCGAACCTTACGCTCAATCTTCAGCAGCTCCGGCTCAAGGGGATTCGCATTCGGGTTTGCGGCTATACCAACGTGAAACTTCGGCGGATGCTCAATTTTGTTCCCCGCTAGGTCTACGCCCTCATCCACCATACGCCTGATTAGGTAGACGAGGGAGGCTGAATCTAGGTCGAAGACGGGCTTCGCCTGCGGGTTATCTCCGACGGAGACGTAGTCTCCGGTCAACGCCAGCACGTTCTTAATTCCGAAGTAGGCGGCGCCTAGGAGGTCCGACGTAATCGCGAGGCGGTTCCTATCCCTGCACGTAATCTGGTAGATGGCCTCCATCCCCGCCTCCTTTTGTATGGCGTAGCAGGCTACGAGGGGCGTTATATACGCGAATGCGGTTGGGTTGTCCGTCACGTTGCACGCAACCACCCACCCCTTCAGCAACCTCGCGGTCTCTATGGTCTCCGTTAGGTCGGTCGTCTTCTCCGGCTCAAGCTCCCCGGTGACGACGAAGCGCCCCTCCCTGAGGTTCCTCACCAACTCGCTGTAGGCTTCGCCGCTCATCTCAGCTCCAACTCCCTCGGGTGCTGGGAGGCCCTATAGTCCCGTGGGCCCCTAAACTTGGTGAAGAGGTCAAGCCTACCCTTTGCTTTCAGCCTCTTGTAGATTTGAACCCAGGCGCAGTCCCTCACCCAGCCCCCAACCTCGCACTTACCGTTCGCCTGACCGCCGCAGGGCCCGTTCAGCAGGCTTTTTGGGCATCTGGTGATGGGGCATATGCCCCCGGTCTCAAAGAGTACGCAGTTCCCGCAGGCGGAGCAGTACTCATAAAATTTCATCTCCTTCCAGTCGTGCATCCCCATGAAGACGGTGTCGTTCGCCGGTATCACGTCCTTATCCTCGAAGACCATGGCCATCGTCTGCACGCCTATTCCGCACGCGAGGGAGAGCAGTGCGTCGTAGTCGCCGACTAGAGGTTGGAGGGTGGATCTCACCCCCTCCGGGTTGCACTGGTGGAGGACCGAGGCAGTTCCAACCCTCAGCCCGCTCAGCTTCCCGAGCTTTGAGGCCAGGTCCAGCATGAGCTTCATCATCTCAACCTGCCTCCTCCCACCGGCCTGCACCACCGCGGCGCACCCGTCGCAGCCCACAATCAGGACGCTGCTAAACCCCTCAAGCATGCTGAGGATTTCATCCATGGGCTTCTGCCTTAGGACTATCAACCATCAACAGCCTCCTTCACGGGGTCTCCACGAGCGCCGCCCTAACTTGGGCTATTATCTGCTCCGTGGGGAGGGTTGGAAGCGTTATCGCCATGGCTGGGCACGAGGCGGCGCATATCCCGCATCTCCTGCACAGGAGTTCGTCTATTTGAACCGCGTGTTCCTCGGTCTCGCTTATCCTGACCGCGCCGAACGGGCATACCGACATGCAGAGGGCGCACCTGATGCACTTCTCACGGTCTACCTGCGGGATGTCTACGCCCACGGGCCTCGGGAACCTAGCCTTGGAGACCGCTATTTTAATTAGGTCTTTGGCTTTCTCGGTGGCCTCCCTTGGGTTGTCTACGTGAACCCACGCGCACTGCTCCCTGATGTTCACCCACTCGATCATATTTGGGTTGATGCCCGTTCCGTAGGTAATTGCCATGAACCTCGGCTCCTGCAGTGTCGGAGTGCACGCCGCCACGACGATTCTATTCAAGTTGCGCCTCTTCACGTCGTCCACAACCCTGCTCAGCGTCTCCTCCGAGCACAGGCGTTCCTCGCTGGTTGCGTAGACGACATCCGGGAGGCCCTCAGCGTACCTCCTAACCTCGTCTACATCCACCGTCTTAGATATGTGGGTGCCGCAACTACACACAAACACTCCAATTCTCGGAGCTTCCTCCATAACCTACCCCCCTCTAAGTGGGTTGGGCCCCAACTCCTCGATTTTCTCGGCCATTTCACTTATTGCCTCGGCGAACTTCTCCCCCTCCGAGGCCGCCACCTGCACGAACCTCACCCTCTCGGCGTCTATTCCTAGGGCTGGTAGCATGCCCCTCAACTTCTCAACGCGCCTCTTAGCAATTTTGCTTCCAACCTTATAGTGGCAGTCGTTGTCAGGGCAGCCGAAGATTATTACTCCATCGGCTCCGCTTCTCAACGCCTCAAGTATCAAGATTTCATTCACTTGGCCGCTGCACGTCAACCGCACCACGCGGACGTCCGGTGGGTATTGCAGCCCCTTCACCCCGGCTGAATCCGCCCCGGAGAGGCTGCAGTGGCTGCAGATGAAGGCTATCAGCTTTTTCCTTAAACCCTTTGTTTCCAACCCACTTCACCCTAAGGACGGTTCACCTTACCTAGCATAAATTTTTGTGCATATACACTGCGGCGGCCTTAGTAACCCGCCGACGGTGGGGCATCTACCGCACTAAAAGGGCGTAATAAACTATACGATCACCCGAAATACCCGCTCATCCCCTCTCAGTTCTGGATAGGTAGACGATGATAGCTACACCAGCCGCAAAACAGGCTAAGCCGATTACCACGGGGGTTGGGTAGGTGAGGCCTATCTTTCGGAGCACGTAGATGAGGTATGTTGGGCCGGCGAATGTGAGGATTGCCGCTAGTATGGTGGATAGAACCCGTGGTATGGATGAGTCGCCCCTCTTTGCGGGCGGCATGGCGGCTCACCAGCGCTTTAGTCCCGTCCACCTCCCTTATAAATTCACGGCTTCAACGCCTTCCTAGCGAAGGTTATGTAGCCCGTATGCCCCCTCATTATGGTCTCAGGCCTGGTTCTACCCTCCTCCACCCTCATCCCCCTCACCAAGCACTCGATGGTCTCTACGTCCACGAAGCCGCACTCCCTGAGCGCCCCCACCACCTTCACCACCTGGTCTATGGTTGGGCTGAAGGAAGCAAGGCAGCCGCCCCCCTTCAGC
>CAZKUI010000052.1:0-8265 GCA_964555905.1 uncultured Candidatus Bathyarchaeia archaeon
ACCCACCCCCTCACACCCCGGTTGTTCTCAGCCCTCCACCTGTGCAGTCTACGTCGTATGTCGTTTTCGTCCCAAAACCTCCTCACGACCTCCTCGATCTCCATGGGGTGATAGGCCATGGTCAGCCAGTCTCTAGATTTAAACCCAATGGATTTTGCGTTCACCTCTCACCCACAACACCGCCCCAAAGGAGATGTGCTTAGACCGCTATAAATTTTCGCATCCCGAGGATTAAAATCGACTATTGACGAAGTTAATTTCGTCAATCGACAAACTTATATAGCTCGTCAGGCCAATTCACCCACCGGCGGAGCCATGGTGTTTTCCCACCTCACTCGTCCCCCTTCTGGGCGATGAAGCCGCCCACCCTCTACAACGGTAGGCAGAGGACGAATATGGCTATGGGGATCACAGCCGATATTTTCCTCCACAGCGAAAGCCTCGAGACATCGTCTAGCGGCCCGGGGTGCTTATGCGTGAGCGCCATGAGTAGGGCGAGGAGCGCCATGAGGTAGTAGCCCTGAAGGGCGATGGCGGCAGCGGCGATGAGGGAAATAACAAGCTGCTGCTTTGGCCCCATAAAGCACCTAGCTATGTGCCCCCCATCTAACATGCCAGCTGGAACTAGATTCAGCATGGTGATGACCATGCCTATCCAACCAGCAAACGCGATCGGGTGCGGAATTATTATGATCGTGCCTGCGGGTGGCCTCCTCACCGCAAACGTGATCACGCTGTAGATGAAGGGGGCTCTGGTTACGCCCCTGAGCTGGCTCGGGTTTATAACAGGCTTTATGATGGAATTCTGGATTCCTATCAGGGTGGCTATAACGGATGCTACGAACCCGAATAGCGGCCCTGAGAGGCCTATGTCAAAGAGGGCGTCTTTATTTGGGGCGGGGCTTTTCTGCCTTATGATGGCCCCGAAGGTTCCGAATGGCGGCGGCCCGGGTATGAAGAACGGCGGGGTCGCCTTAACCGAGTGAATGTACGACGCAACTAAGTGCCCCATCTCGTGTGTAACTAAAACGGCCATCATAGCGAGGGTGTAAGTGATGCCCCCATAGACCGGATCTATGGGGAAACCGTGGCGGTTAATCAGGTCTACGCACATAAGGTAGCCAGCTATGAATATCGTAGCGATCGTGGCGGCAAATAAGCCGAAGAGTAGAAGCCTAGAGGAGCGTTTACCAGAAGTAGGGGCCTCCCTTAAAATCCTCAGTTCGTACCTTTCCCCCCTCTTCCTCAACATGGGATAGAAGTTATACCTGCGTAGTCTCTTCATGAGGACGAGGAATGCCTTCTTTGAGTCATCCGGCAGCTCAACGTAGAACGTTGGGGTTCCACGGAAGAGGAAATGGTCCAATATGGTGTAGCCTGAAGCCTCCACCATGTCGTGAATCTCTTCATACAGCCCTAGGTCGAAGCTTTCACCCGGAACCCAGACCATTCTACACCCACATTCCTATACATCCAAACTACATCTATTAAGGGTTCTGCAACATCGCCTCCCGCCTGGCGTAAATGATAAAGGGGTCAGAACGGACTCTTTAGTCGATGTGGAATGCACCTAATCATTAGTGACGGCGTTAGGGAGCGCTTCCCGGAGCTGAGGGTTGCGGTAGTTTCTGTATGGGATGTAGACGTGGAGGCCGGGGATGGGCTGGATTCACTCCGAGACGAGGTGACTCGGTGGGTTCACTCCACCTACGACCTTGACTCCCTGAAGGACGCCCACCCATTTAGGGCGTATAGGGACTTCTTCTGGACCCTAGGCATAGACCCCACAAAGATCAGACCCGCATCTGAAGCACTAATCAGGCGTGTCCTAAGAGGCAAAAGCATACCGCGCATCAACCCGCTCGTAGACGCCTACAACCTAGCATCCATAAAGACCGGGGTTCCCCTAGCGGCCTTCGACTTAGATAAGCTCCGCGGACGCTTGGTGATGAGGTTCGCTGGGGAGGGTGAGGAGTTCCTAGGCATAGGAATGAAGAAGCCCGTCAGGCTGAAGGGGGGCGAGTTGGTCATATCCGATGAAGAGAAGCTCGTCGCCATCTACCCATACAGGGACTCGGAACAGGCAAAAATCACAAGCGAAACAAGGAACGTCCTCATCGTCTCCTGCGGGGTTCCGGGCGTAGAAAAGGAACGCCTCGTAAAAGCAGCCGAGACGGCCGTAAACTACGTAACTAGATTCTGCGGTGGAACAGCTGGGGAAATAATAATTGTTTAGGCAATGCTATACCCAGCATCTGTAAACTCGGCGTCTACCATTTCGGTCCTCCATCAACTTTTAATCCTCCGATTGGTACTTTACATATGACTATAAAGGGGATGCCAGATGCCCAAGCGCGACGACTTGAAGTATAAGGCCCTCCAGATGATCATGGAGTCCGGGGAGGAGGGAATCCTCCAGTGTGATTTATGGAGGAGGCTGGGGGCCACGAGTAGGGAGGGCTCCAGAATTGCATTAAAGCTTGTTCGGAGGGGCCTTGTTCGGCGGGAGAAGGTTCTATATAACGGTCGGTGGACGTTCAAACTCTACCCGACGTGGAGGAGGGTCACCGTGGACTCCATCCTTGACTGTCCATGCTTCGCCTGCCCGGACAGCCCGAGGTGCGGACCATGGGGCTCCACATCGCCGAATGAATGCGAGAAACTTACGGAGTGGCTTCTCCAGCTGGCCAAGGAGGAGGACAGCTAGCCCTTGCCTGGGAGGTGGCTGAGGGAAAGAAGGAAGGACCATTACTACCGCATGGCGAAGAGGAGGGGCCTCCGCTCACGAGCCGCATACAAACTCATGCAAATCCAAAAGAAGTACCACCTCATATCCCCGGGGGACGTGGTCGTGGATTTGGGGGCTGCCCCGGGAGGCTGGCTTCAAGTGGCCAGGGACATAGTGGGCGGAACGGGCTTCACGCTGGGCGTAGACATAAAGGAGATTAGGCCCCTAGGCTGGGAGAACGTGAAGACCCTACAACTAGACATTAACGACGAGGACGCCGCAGTGAAAATACTTGAGGCGCTTCCGAGGGAGGCGGATGTCCTACTGTCGGATGTAGCGCCAAGCCTATCCGGCGTATGGGAGCTGGACCACGCCCGCCAAATAGACCTAGCCAGGAAGTCCCTGGAGATCGCGTCGAAGGTTCTGAGGCCTGGGGGCCACGCCCTCATAAAGGTGTTTCAGGGCGAGTTCTTAGAGGAGTTCCTGAAAGATGTGAAGACGCTTTTCTCGAGGGTTAGGTTGGTTAAGCCCAAGGCGAGCCGCCCAAGAAGCGCCGAAGTCTACGTAGTAGCTATGGGGTTCAGGGGGAACCCGCCTTAATCCTCTCCTCATCCCACCTTTTCACCAAATCCCCGAGAAACCTCGGCTGAAGGACGAATATCTTTTCCGGGTCGTCGAAGTACAGGTAGAACACGTACCTCCGGCCCAGCCTGTCCATCCCACATATGGAGTACTCAGGCTTCTTGGGGAAGAACCCCGCGTATTTTTCGATAACCTCCTCGAATATCTTCTCGAGCTCCGTGGAGGGGAGGCTGTGGTCGAACCCAACCTCGAAGGTGTAGCAGTAGAGGTTTTTGGAGCCTCCGTAGTAGAAATTTATTATGTTCTGGTCTAGGAGGGTCTGGTTGCTTATGAATACGATGTTGTTAGTCGGTGTTTTTATCTTCGTGTGGGTTATCGTGATCTCCTCCACCACGCCTTCTATGTTTCCAATCCTCACGTAGTCCCCAGCCCGGAGGCTTCTGGTGGCCATGACGTAGAGGCCGGCTAGCAGGTTTCCCACGGTTCTTGTGGAGGCGAAGCCTATAGCCGTGCCCGT
Source organism: uncultured Candidatus Bathyarchaeia archaeon (assembly GCA_964555905.1). Lineage (GTDB taxonomy): Archaea > Thermoproteota > Bathyarchaeia > EX4484-135 > B24-G1 > CAZKUI01. Next base: position 3,828 of record CAZKUI010000052.1, read on the forward strand.
GAGCGCCGAGACCCCCAGAAACCACTCGCTTGGTATGCCAACTACGCTTAGGAGGGCCGCTATAACCCCGCCAATTATCAACAAGCGGATGGTCGTGGCGATGCCGTTGACCACGTTGGCGGGCATCTCCTTCGCCGCGGCAACGCTCCTTAACTTCTTATTGATGATGCGGTCTACGGCGATGGCCACCAGAACTACAATAATCGCTTTTAAGGCCCATATCCACTCGTATAAGTTCACCGCATTCACCCCTCTTCCTCATTTAGCACCCCATCCGGGATTTAAGGGTAGCGTCTAAAGGCCGTACGTTAAAGCACCCACCTTGCTGATGTCCTATCAAAAAGGGTTTTATGTCTTGGCTAGAAGTTTCAAGGTGTTGAAGTGCCCAGCCATGGTCAAGTTCATATTTGTCACGGGCGGCGTCTTGAGCTCCGTGGGTAAGGGAATAGTAACGTCGTCCGTGGGGAAGATGCTGCAGGTGAGGGGGTTCACTGTCACCGCCATCAAGATAGACCCCTACGTGAACGTAGACAGTGGAACGATGAACCCCTACATGCACGGGGAGGTATTCGTCACGGAGGACGGCGGAGAAACGGACCTAGACCTCGGTTGGTACGAGCGCTTCCTAGGCATGAACCTCCCAAAGGAGAACAACATCACCACGGGGCAGGTCTACCAAGCGGTAATAGAGAGGGAGAGACGCGGCGACTTCCTCGGTAGGTGCGTCCAGATAGTGCCCCACATCACCGACGAGATCAAGCGGAGAATCAGGGTTGTGGCGGAGAAGTCTCAAGTGGACGTGGTCTTGGTTGAGGTTGGGGGGACAGTAGGCGACATAGAGGGGTTGCCGTTCTTAGAGGCGATTAGGCAGATGAGGCTTGAGGAGGGCTTCATGAACACGCTCTACATACACGTCGCCCTAGTCCCCATACTGGACGTAACGGGAGAAATGAAGACCAAGCCGCTTCAGCACAGCGTAAACGAGCTGAGGCGCATAGGGATCCAGCCGGACATAATCGTAGCCCGCTCCACCAAGATGATAACGGAGGAGGCTAGGAGGAAGATAGCACTCTTCGGAACCATACCTAGAAACGCGGTATTCTGCTCCTACACAGTCCCCCTAGTCTACCAAGTACCCTTAATACTGGATGAACAGGGCATGGGCGACTACATCTGCGAGAGGCTGGCTCTACCTCGAAGGAAGGGGGACTGGAGCGGATGGAGGAGCATGATAGACGCGTACCTAAACCCGAAACACGAAATCCACATCGCACTAGTGGGAAAATACGCCCAGCTGGCAGACGCCTACGTGAGCATGAGGGAGGCGTTCACCCACGCCGGGATGGCGTGCAGGACGAAGGTCAACATCGACTACATAGAGGCGGAGAGGTTCGAGGAGAACCCGGGGGATGTGGAGATGCTTGGGGACTACGACGGGATTTTCGTCCCATACGGCTTCGGCTCCCGCGGGGTTGAGGGGAAAATCGCGGCCATCCGCTATGCGAGGGAGAACGACGTGCCGTTTCTGGGCATATGCTACGGCTTCCAGCTGGCGGTGGTCGAGTTTGCGCGGAACGTATGCGGCTTAAACGGCGCGCACACCACGGAGGTAGACCCGGATACGCCGCACCCCGTGGTTGATTTGATGCCTGAGCAGAGGGGCGTGGAGTTTAAGGGGGCTACCATGAGGCTTGGGGCCCATAAGATTCTCATAGAGGAGGGGACATTAGCATATAAGATTTACAGAAGGCGTGAAATATACGAGAGGCACAGGCATAGGTGGGAGGTGAATCCGGACTACTGGGGTATATTAAAGCGGCACGGCCTAGTCTTCTCCGGGAGGAGCCCGGATGGAAGGAGGATGGAAATTTTGGAACTCCCCAATAAATATTTCTTCTTCGCGTCGCAGTTCCACGGGGAGTTTAAGAGCAGACCCGGAAACCCGTCCCCGGAGTATTACGGATTTGTTAAGGCTTGCGTAGACAGGAAGCTGGGCGCACCCAGGCCGGAGTTCTAAAAAAGGAAGGTGAACGTTGGTTGTAGTTGCTATCTCCTCTTCGCTAGGGCGATGGCGATGATGGCTACGGCCGCTATCATGGGAGAGGCCACTATGAGCATGCCCACCCACGTGGTGAGAACCTCCCTCGCCTTCACTTCTATGGTGACAACGTCGCTAGTGACGTTCCCCGACTCGGCGTACACCTCGTACTCCCCCTTCTCCTCGAATTTTACAGAGATTACCGCCGCTCCCTGACTGTTCGTGGTTCCAGTCTCCTTGACCTCCCCGTCCACGTACAGTTGAACTTGCTCCCCAGCCATGGGGCTTCCGTACTGGTCCAGAACGGTGACGGTGAACTTCACCTCTCCATCCTCCCTGACCTCTGTTTTATCGGCGGATATGGTAACGTTGGTCACCACTGGGGGCGGAAGGGTCACGTTTATGTAGATGTTACCGGAGTGTACATCCGCCGCCTCCGCGTATGCCGCGTAGATACCCACGCTGGTGAACACGTAGTCTAAGGTTGCGACGCCTTGGTTATCAGTTATTCCTGAGCCTATTTTCTCCACATTACCGCCTAAGGGGCCTAGATAAAAGTCAACCATCATGTTTGGTACGGGGTCTTCCTCTTGGTCTAAGACGGTTGCCGTAAACTCCACGGTCTGGTTCGTATAGCCCATGTACATGTTTTCTACACTCGTGACATTAACGGCGAGCAGTACCTCCGCTACGACAATGATCTTCTGAACCTCTATTTCCACGGTTTCGGAGGTTACTCCGTCGGCCTTGGCGTAGACGGTGTAGGTGCCCGAGGTGTTGAATGCTATGGTGAAGGTGGCTGCTCCTGAGTCCCCGGTGTTTCCCGTCCTCTTCAGCTGGCCATTGATGTACAGCTTCACGTCCCTGTAGTATATTGGGATGTCGCCAGCGGCGTAGACATTGGCGGTGAACTCTACCGAGTCTCCCTCGTAGATGGTGGTGCGGTCCGCGGTTAACTCGACACTTTCAACTTCTCTCTCGTTTACGGTGATGTTTATGGTGTTGCTGGTGACGTTGTCCGCCTTGGCGTAGGTGGTGTAGGTTCCCGCCTCCTCGAACTCCACGGTGAATGTGGCGGTTCCATCCGCCCCGCTGGCATTAGACATGGACAGCTCGCCGTTTATGTAAAGCTTCACGGAGACGCCCTCTAGGGTGTTGTTGTGTTCGTCGTAGACGGTGGCTTTCAGGTCCACGGGCTCCCCCACGTAGGTGGTGGTGCTGGTGATATTCTCTAATGTTAGCCGGGCTGGTGGTATTACACCCGCTATGGTGAAGTCCCACTCCCTGCTGGCGTTATTCCCTGCGAAGTCGCTGACTCCGAGGTAGACGGTGTGGCTTCCAGCGCCCAGCGGTTCTGGTGGGGAGTAGGAGACGATTCCTGTAGCGCTGTTGTATGTGGCGTTCACCGTGGCCCCATCCACCTTCATAACTATGGAGTCGGGGTCTACGCCAACTCCACTCGGGTCGGTGGCGGCGGCGGATATGGTATCCGGGGACTCCGTGAGGGTGGCGCCATCCTCCGGATTTAGGTTATTGATGGACGGTGAGGTGTTATCGGTGACGGAGAGGTCCTGCTCGGTAAGCCCCATCGGTGATACAACGGCGTCCGCCCCTTCCACGTAGAGTTCACCAACATAGAACTTTGCGGTTTTTCCCTGCGTAGACTCGTTTACCGGAACTATCAGGAAGTAGTATCCCTCGCTGTCGGTGGTGCACTCGGCGTACTTCGTACCCTCAACCCAAGCGGAGACAGCAACGCCCTCCGGCGCCAGCGACCCGTTAATGTAGACGTACCCGTGGAACGTGTGGGGTGGCTGCGGAGGCTGCGCAATACATGGAATGACCAGCAGCGAGAGGGTCGCAAAAACCAAGAGGGCGGCCGCCATCCCTGCCTTAGGATTCTTCATGGCCTATCAAGAATATTATGTAACTTCTAGAATAAAAACTAATCGGTTGGGCAGATGTTGTAGAAATTCATGATAATTCATACCCAAATCTACTCAATCTTTACGAAAAAATTGGGAAGCGGGTGCGGCGGGTTTAAGGAGTCGGCGGGGTGTAGTAGGCATCCTCGGATTCGGGCCAGAAGAGCCAGAACCCGTAGCCTGGGCCTGGGAAGTAGTCCTCCGGGCTCAGCATTATGTAGTTTTGCTCCTCCGGGTCCCAAGTGAATATCATCGTGTTGTTCTCCGAGGCGTCTGGAAGCGCCTGCAAGTACTCGAACATCCTCCTCCTCAGGATGGATTTGTACCCGGCTAGGTTCCACTTGGGGTCTACCTCGTAGACTGGCGGCACAGGTATTCCATCCGATGGCGGTAGCAGTATGTCACCCTCTATGATGAGCACGTCGTGTAGGCCCTCCTTCACGGACACCCAGTAGCTCCTCCCATCCTCCATGGT
>CAZKUI010000053.1:0-7910 GCA_964555905.1 uncultured Candidatus Bathyarchaeia archaeon
CCCCTAGAGCCGAGGAAGGTGAAGGTGCACCCCTCAGCCCTCATCATAGGTGGGGGTGTGGCTGGGATTAGGGCCGCCCTAGACCTCGCCGAGAGGGGATTCCACGTCTACATAGTGGAGAGGAAGCCCTACCTCGGCGGCCGGGTCGCCCAACTGAACAAGGTTTCCATAACCCACGAGGACGCCATGGAGCTGCTGGAGCCCATGCTGAAGGCGGTTCAGGAAAGCGGGAACATAACCGTCTACACAAACTCCGAGGTTGAGGAGTTCGGCGGCTACTTAGGGAACTTCGAGGTAACGATAAGGCAGAAGCCTAGATTCGTTACGAGCGCATGCAACGCCTGCGGGAAGTGCGCTGAGGTTTGCCCAGTTGAAGCCCCAGACGAGTATAACATGGGGCTCAGCAACAGAAAGGCGATATACATCTTCTATGAGGGGGCGTACCCACCGACCTACACGATAGACCCGGACGCCTGCACGAAGTGCGGGAAGTGCGCCGAAGTTTGCCCGGTAAATGCAATAAACCTGAACGAGCAGCCGAGGGAGGAGAAAATCAAGGTTGGGGCGATTATAATCGCAACTGGTTTCGACCCGTACGAGCCGAAGGAATACGGATATGGCTTGTACAAGGATGTGGTGACCCAGCTACAGTTGGAGCGGCTGCTGAGCCCGAGGGGGCCGACCGGTGGAAGGCTTGTTAGACCTTCAAACGGCGAGCCTGTGAGGGCGGTCGCCTTCATACTCTGCACCGGGTCTAGGGTGCCTGAGAGGCCCTACTGCTCCCGGATTTGCTGCACCGTCTCCCTGAAGAACGCGATCATCATCAAGAAGGAGCACCCCGACGTGGACGTCTACATCCTGTATAGAGACATAAGAGCCTTCGGGAAGGGGCAGGAAGAGTACTACGCTGAGGCTAGGCGGCTTGGAGTAATATTCGTCAAATTCTCCCAAGAGGAGCCGCCGGAGGTAACGGAGGAAGGCGGACGCCTAAGAATTAGGGTGAAAGACCTGCTAACCGGAGCACCGGTTGAACTGCGGGTTGACCTAGTCGTCCTGGCGGAGGCGCTGCTCCCGAGCGCGGGCTCAAAGGACTTAGGAATTAAGCTGGGGGTTTCAGTTGGCCCAAACGGCTTCTTTAAGGAGGCGCACCCGAAGCTTAGGCCCCTAGACACGATGGTAGACGGGGTGTTCATCGCCGGGGCAGCCCAAAGCCCGAAGGACATACAGGAGGCGATCGTTCAGGCGAGCGGAGCGGCATCCAGAGCCGCCATACCGTTATCTCAGGGGGAGGTGGAGATAGAGCCGATAGTCGCCACGGTCGACACGCTTAAGTGTAAGGGCTGTGGGAGATGCGAGGATGTATGCGAATTCGGGGCCGTTAAGGTTGAGCCGGATGAGCGTGGGGTGCCCCACGCCAACGTGAACGAGGCGTTATGTAAGGGATGCGGCGCCTGCACAGTTATATGCCCGACGGGCGCTATAACCATCCAGCACTTCAGGAAGGAGCAGCTGCTCGCCATGGTAATGGCGGCTGTGAGGAGGTGAAGCCCATGGCCGAAGGATTCGAACCCAGGATAGTTGCCTTCTGCTGCAGGTGGTGCGCGTACGCTGGGGCCGACCTAGCTGGAACCAGCAGAATCAGCTACCCCCCAAACGTGAGGATAATAAGGGTGATGTGCACCGGGATGGTGGATGAAGGCTACATAATGAAGGCGTTTGAGGAGGGCGCCGACGGGGTTCTAGTCGCAGGCTGCCACCCCGGGGACTGCCACTACGTGAGCGGAAACCTGAAGGCGGAGAAGGAGGTCGAGAGGGTAAAAAAGCTCCTAGACGCCGTCGGTATTGGAAGTGGGAGGCTCAGGCTGGAGTGGGTCTCAGCGTCTGAGGGTGAAAAATTCGCCAAGGTCGTCGCGGAGTTCGTAGACGAGCTGAAGAAGTTAGGGCCGAGCCCCATCAAGCCCCCAAAGGGCCGAGCTAAGGGGAGCCAGACCCGGAGTGCCGACAGCCCCGGGGAGGGAAACCTGAAGCCGGGAGTGGGGAGGGTAAGCGCCGAAGGAGACCCCCCACGGACATTCGCGGAGAAACTGCTCGCTAGCGACCTCCTATGGAGGTGCATCGGCTGCTACCTATGCTCCACCAGATGCCCAACAGGAGCGGTGAACCCGGAGTTCATTAAACCACTGAGGAGCCTAGCCACGAGGGACGAGGCGGACCTATACTGCGCCCACGGAGCAGTCCCCGGGATGATAGCGAGGATGCTGACAAACCCGGAGTTAAAGCCAAACAGGATGTACTGGATTCCCGAGGATGCTAAAATCTCCAGCCATGGGGAAATCCTATACTTCGTTGGGTGTTCACCATACTATGACATAATATTTGAGGATTTGGAGTTAAAGGAGACGGAGATTTCCGCGAACGCCATCAGAATTCTGAATAAACTCGGGATAACACCCGTAGTTCTACCCGATGAGAGGTGCTGCGGCCACGATATCCTCTGGACGGGGGACTACGAGAACTTCGAGAAGCTCGCCCGCATGAACGTAAAGCTCATAGAGAACTCCGGCGCTTCAACTGTCATCACCTCCTGCCCAGAATGCTACAGGACCATAAAGGTGGATTACGCGGACCTGCTAGGCGGATTGAACTTCGAAGTGATGCACATATCGGAGTTCCTCTCGAAGATGATAGACGAGGGAAAACTGAAGTTCGAAAAGCGGCTTAACAGGAAGGTCACCTACCAAGACCCGTGCAGGCTCGGCAGGCAGCTAGGCGTCTACGACCCTCCGAGGAGGGTTATCACAAGCATACCCGGGGTTGAACTCGTGGAAATGGAGAGGAGCAGGGAGAACTCCGCCTGCTGCGGCGTAAGCTCTTGGCTTCTATGCGGCGAACTGGCAAAAAAGATGCAATTAGATAGGTTGAGGGAGGCGATGGAAACCGGGGCGGATCAGCTGATAACGAGCTGCCATAAGTGTAGGATACACTTCACCTGCACTCTAAACGAGAAGCTCCCCGAGGGATACGAGAACCTAAAGGTGGAGGTAGTAAACCTAGAGAGTCTGGTCGCGGAGGCACTCGGCATAGAACCTAAGTAAACCTCACCCCCCTCTATTTAGACGAGCTCTAGGAGCTTGGTCGCCTTCACCCTCAGCATGTTAACCGCCAGCTCCTCGGGGCTTAACCCCATGGCCAGCCCCAGCAGCTGCGGGTAGTGAAGCACCGGTATGCCGAATTTCTCGCCCAACTTCCTCTCAACCATGGGCTGGGTTCCCTCGTACATCAGGTGGCAGTAGGGGCAGACGGTGATGAGGGCGTGGGCGCCCACATCCCTAACTCTCCTAAGCTTATCCCCGACAAGCCGAGTCGGGATGTCTGGGTCTATACCCGAGACTGGGCCTCCACAGCACTGGGCCTCATCCTCATAGCTGAGGCAGGTTGCTCCAGTCGCCTCTATAAGCCGCTTCAGCGCCGTCGGGTTTTCAGGGTCTTCAAACTGCATAATCTTTACCGGCCTCGCTATGTGACAGCCACTGTGTTGCGCCACCTTAACCTTCTCCAATGGATTTACCACCTTATCCTTTATCTTCTCAACCCCAACGTCCTCGAGTAGAACTCTAGCTATATGCTTGACCCCTATTTTACCCTTAAATTCTAATCCTATCTCGCCCAGTTGCTCGTTCACCGTGTTCCTCAATTCCTCGTCCTCTTTTAGTTCCAGAAGCGTGTGGTAGAGCGTTTCTGAGCATCCCGGGCATAGAGTTATGATGTCTAATCCCACCTCGTCTGCTATAGCGAGGTTTCTCGCCGCCAGTAAGATACGCGCCTCGTAACTTACGGCCTCTATGGGAAAGCCGCAGCAGTTGTAGGTCGGCATCTCCTCAAGTTCCACTCCGAGTTCGCTTAGGACCCTTCTAGCTGAAATCTCGTAGCTTTGAACTCTGTAGGGAATCACGCACCCGAGGAAGATTAGGTACTTCACTTCTCCTCGCCTCTGTGAATCAACTCGGTGAAACCGACGCCCTCCAACAGTCTACGAACCTTCTCCACCTCCGTCTCAGGTAGCTTCGGCAGGTTATATTTCTCCCTCATCCTAAGCCTGCTCTCAGGGATTCTAAACGCGAGACCCGTGTCGATTATGGCTGTACCCTGCTCCCTGTAGACCCGTGGAATTATGCCCTCCTTCGCGGCTAGGTTCCTGAGGGCTATCATGAACTCCGTAAATTCAGCGTCCCTCGGGCATACATCCATGCAGGTGAAGCAGGTGGAGCAGGTCCAAATATCTTTCTCGGCGAAAATCTCCTTCAGGCTTCTGGGTGCCTTAATTAGCGTTTGCCCCGTGGACCCAGCTTCATCTGGGTTGACGTCCGTGGAGGGTGGCTCACGCCCACCCTGTGCACCCATTCCAACTCACCAAAAGCGCCTAAATCCGCAATCATAAAAGGTTTTCCACCTTGACTGGAAGATACGCGTGAATAATTTTAAATCACTTACGTTGAATTATTATGGTGGCGCCAAATGGGCGAGTGTTGGGTGCAGGTCTACGGCGCCATAGAGGTGGAGGAGATAAGAAGTTGGGGTTAAACCCGCTTAAGGGAGGCGAGAAGGTTGTCCAACCAGCAGAAGAAGCTTGAGGCGCTCATAGAAGCCTTCAGCGGTGAGAGGGTTAGGTGGATAATCGGCAGAAGGCGGGACATACTAGAATCGGGGGAGGTAGACGAGGAGAGGCTGAACGCCACGATAAGGAGCATCATAAAGGACGAGATGGAGAGGAGCCTCATCATGCTTGAACTTAAGCGCGGAGAACCCCTAACCATAAGGGAAATCTCGGAGAGGACGGGCCTTCCGGAAAGGAACGTTATAAATCACCTCATCGCGTTAAAGTGGAGGCGGAGCGTTGCCGTGGTCGGTGAAAGGGGGGATGAATACTTATTTGCGGCGGTGGAGGAATGATGTGGAATGGCTGAAAGCGTGAGTGTAATTAGGTTTGAGGATGTAGACCCCGAGTTTAAGCGCCGGGTGATGGCGATACCGGGGGCGGACAAGCTCACCTACTGCTTCCAGTGCGGAACCTGCACAGCCGCCTGCCCCATAGGGAGGAGGGTGGAAGAGTTCAGGCCGAGGATTATCGCCAGGATGGCGATTCTCGGGTTGAAGAAGCCCCTCCTCGCCGGTGAACTCCTCTGGCTCTGCGCCGGATGCTACGCCTGCCAGGAGCGTTGCCCACAGCAGGTGAAACCCACGGATGTAATCGCCGCCCTGAGGAACATAGCCGTTCAGGAGGGGCTGATACACCCATCCCTGAAGATGAAGACCGAGCTCATCGCGAAGCACGGGAGACTCTACGAGATAACGGAGTTTGAGAACATGATGAGGGAGGAGGTGAACCTGCCCCCGGTTCCCGAAGTGAAGGTAGACGAGCTCAGGAGCCTCATGAGGAGGGTGGGGCTCGACAAGCTCATTGGAATTGAGTTGGGGAGTGGTGAGGGGTGAAGTATGCCCTGTTCCTAGGCTGCACCATACCAGCTAGGCTGAACAGCTACGACGCATCCAGCAGGAGAGTCCTAGAGGCGTTGGGCGTCGAGGTGGTGGACCTAGAGGGGGCTGGATGCTGCGGAACCCCTGATATGGAGTCCATAAGCCACGAGATGGCGCTGGCTATCGCGGCGTGGAACATCAGCCTCGCCGAGGAGAAAGGCCTGGACATCATGGTTCTATGCAACGGATGCCATGAAGTGCTCCTGAAATCAAACAGGATGCTGAAGGAGGATGCAAAGCTCAGGAAGGAGGTAAACGAGATTCTATCCGAGGTGGGGCGGAAGTTTCAGGGAACGATCGAAGTGAAGCATATGGTGAAAGTTCTCTACGAGGATGTTGGAGTTGAGAAGATTAGGGAGGCTGTGAAGAAGCCGTTTAAGGGTTTGAGGGTGGCTGTGCACTATGGCTGCCACATGCTCAGGCCATCGGAACTATTGCGATTCGACGACCCGGAGAACCCCAAGATACTAGATGAGCTTGTGAATGCGACCGGGGCTAGGAGCGTGGAGTACCCGGATAAGTTTGAGTGCTGCGGCGCTCCAATCTTAGCCGTTAACGAGGAACTTTCCAATAGCATAGCCAAGTATAAGGCGCAGATAGCGAGGAAGTACGCGGATGTGATGGTTACGGCCTGCCCCTTCTGCTTCCTCCAGTATGAGGGCTGCCAAGTTACCGGGTGGGAGGGCGAACAGATTCCGGTGCTCCACTACCCACAGCTGCTCGGCTTGGCGTTGGGCTTAGAATACGACGACCTAGCAATAAACGAAAACCGTATAGATGCGTCCAAGGTTCTGGAATACCTGTAATGGGATGAAGAAGGTTACTCCAAAATAAATATGGTTACGAGCTGGTGAAGCGAGATTTCGCTTCACCTCCTTATTTTATTGCCGGGTTCAACGTTAATTTCACGGCTTGCTGGGGGCAGTAGTGGGTGCATATTCCACATCCGACGCAGTAGGCCCACACCACCCACGCCTTCCCCCCGGTAATTTGCATGGCCCCTGTTGGGCAGACTCTGGTGCATAGACCGCACCCCCTACACCTGCTCCAGTCTACTTGGGCTACTAAGCGCATTCCTCACTTTTCGTGCTTATGCACAAAATAAAAACCTTACGCCGTCGTGCCCTAACCTCCCTTACATTCGTGTAAGGGGCTTACCGAATGTAGAAATAAGGGTTGTAGACAGAAAGTGCTAATACTTAAAAGATTTAGTGTAGTAGGCGGGGGTGTTCACGGTGGCAGAGGTAGTCGAGATCGAAGGCTATAAGCTTCCGAAGGACCTCTACTACACGGATAGGAATCTATGGCTGAAACCCGAACCCGACGGAACCATTAAGGTGGGGTTTAACGACTTAGCCCAGAAGCTTATTGGAAAGGTGGCGTTCGTCCGCCTCATGCCGGCTGGGAAGCACAGAAATAAGGGGGAGTTCTTCGGAACGGTTGAATCCGCCAAGTGGGTTGAGAGACTAATCATGCCCGTATCAGGAACCATCGCGGAGGTAAATGGAGAGCTAAAGAGGAACCCAGGCCTGGTGAACAGCGACCCATACGGAGCGTGGTTCGTGAAGATAAAGCCGGATGACCCAGAGGAGGCGCGGAAGGAGCTGGAGCAACTACCCCACGGAGACGCCGTGGAAGAGTACCTAAAGAAGCAGATAGAAACATTCGTAAAGAAGGGGGAGAAGTAAAAACCTTCAACTCTCGCACCCTTTTTATTTTCCGCGGGATGCGACATACACCCGTCTACGACGTATTATTAGGGCTGATGGACGGGAGATTCCCGACGGGAAATCGTGATATTCACAGGTAGGCACTAGTTCTTTGGGATGCAGTTTGGACGCGGATATCCTCATTAGGGGTTGCATCATACTCCCGATGAACGGCACCGGCCCAATAATGGATGGAGCCATCGCCATCAAGGGTAGGAGTATCGTCTACGTTGGAAAGGCATCCGGAGCTGAGGGGATACACGCCGAGAGGTTAATTGATGCAAAAGGTATGGCGGCGATGCCGGGTTTGGTTAACACCCACACCCACATCCCAATGACCATATTCCGTGGCATAGCCGAGGATAGGACCCTAGAGAGCTGGCTGAAGGAGACGATTTGGCCTCTGGAGGCCAAGCTCACGGAGGATGATGTCTACTATGGGGCGCTTCTTGGATGCCTTGAGATGATTAAGAGCGGGACGACGTGCTTCGCCGACATGTATTTCTTTGAGGATGCCGTGGCGAGGGCGGTTGCCGAGTCGGGTTTGAGGGCGGTGTTATCATGGGGTATTATAGAGGCGGGGGTAGCCGAGGTTGGGAAGGTGACCCTCCAGAACTCCGTGGAGTTCTCCGAGAGGTGGAACGGCTTTGACGAGGGGCGCATACA
>CAZKUI010000054.1:0-7596 GCA_964555905.1 uncultured Candidatus Bathyarchaeia archaeon
GATGTGCGTCTAGTATGCTTGAGGTTGTAATGCATTCCTTCCGGGTTGTGGGGGTTGTTTCCCGCTCAGATAGGACGGAGGCGCTGAAGCTGGCGTCCCAGCTCGCCCGCCACCTTCGGGGTATGGGAGTTAGCTTACTGCTTGAGCCGAGGCTCGCCGATTACATGGGCATGCGGGGGCTGTCTACGCCCGTAGGGGACATGCGCTGCGACTTGGTGCTGGTGGTCGGAGGGGACGGAACCATATTGAAGACCTGCCTGCAGCTCCCGAAGCCCGAACCCCCAATCCTCCCCATAAACATGGGTTCTAGGGGGTTCCTTGCCGAGGTACCCCCGGAGAAGGCTTCTGAGGCGCTGGAGAGGTGCATGAGGGGCGACTACTGGGTGGAGAGGTGCTGGAAGCTGGCGTCCCAGCTGGGGGGTGAGAGGCTCCCAGACGCCCTGAACGAGGTGTTCATCTCCTCGGAGGCGAGGGCTAAGCTCACCCACCTAGAAATATCAAAGGATGGACGGAAAATCGCGGAATACAAGGCTGACGGGCTGATCGTGGCGACCCAGACGGGCTCCACGGGCTACTCCCTCTCCGCCGGGGGCTCCATCCTAGACCCCGAGGTGGAGGCGTTCATACTCACACCCGCCTGCCCGCTCACACCATACCGCCCCCTCGTCCTCCCCACCAAGTCAAGGATTGAGGTGAGGATAAACCGACCGGAAAGGGCGATTATTGTCGTAGACGGGAATTACACGAGGATGGCTGGGCGGGGAAGCGTCCTTTCCATCTGGAGGTCTGAGCATGAAACTAGGTTCATACGCTTCAACGGAGACTTCTACCAGAGGCTGAGGGATAGGGCGCTCTTCACGGGGGGCTTCTAATGGGCAAGAAGGTCGTGATTCTTGATTCTTCAGCGTTCATCGTCGGGTTTGACCCCACATCCATCCAGTGGGAGAGCTACACGGTTCCAGCCGTGGAGGATGAACTACGCCCAGAATCCATATCAAAGGCGAGGTTCAGGGCGGCTGTGGAGAGCGGGGAGGTGAAGGTTCTAGCCCCAAGCCCGGAGTTCCTCAGGGAGGCGCGGGAGTTCTCAAGGGCGGTTGGGGACTCCGAAAGCGTATCTCAGGTTGACCTCCAGCTTGTGGCTTTGGCGCTGGAGCTGAGGAGCATGGGTTACCAGCCCATCATAGCCACGGACGACTACGCAATCCAGAACGTTGCAGACCAAGCGGGGATCGACTACGCGTCCCTAGCAACCCTCGGAATAACGCACCGCCTCTACTGGGTGTTATACTGCCCCGCCTGCCACAGGAGGTACCCACCAGACTGCAAGTTGAGGTTCTGCAGGGTCTGCGGAGCGGAGTTGAGGAGGAGACCCTCAAGGAGGGTTCCCGCTAGGGGGGCGGCGGGATAACCGAGCTGAGACGCCTCTCGGAGGCGTACCACTTCTCCCTAGACATACTACTCTGCCTAAGCCGGGTCTACGGCCAGAAGCTGGAGGACGTCTTAAGGGCGTTAAGGACGCCGGGCCCCTACTACCACCTACGCGTCAACACGCTGAAGGCGTCTAGGGATGGGGTGCTTGAGGCGCTGAGGGGTCGGGGCGTGAGGGCTGAGGGACACCCGGTCCTGAGGGATGTTATACGCATACCAATTGAGGGGCCAAGCCCCCTACCGGAGGCTGAGAAGCTCATAGTCGTGGATAAGTTCACCGCGGAGTCCGTCGTCATGGGAGCCCACGTCTACGCCCCCGGGGTGGTTAGGTGTAAGGGGCTTAGGAAGGGCGACTTGGTGGCGGTCGCCGACGAGGTTGGGGACGTAGTGGCGGTCGGCGTGGCTAGGATGAGCGAGACCGAGATACTGAAGTTGAGGAGGGGTCTAGCGATTGAGGTGACGCACCCGTTATACCGGGCGCCGCCGATAAGGGAGACCCCGGAATACAGGGAGGGCCTAATCTACCCCCAATCCCTCCCATCCATACTCACCACCCACATCCTAGACCCAAAACCGGGAGAAACCATAGTAGACCTAAACTGCGGCCCGGGAGGGAAGCTCACCCACGCGTACCAGCTCGTGGGGGGCAAGGCGAAGATCATAGGCGTAGACAGGAGCAAGCGGAAAATAGAGGAGACGAGGAGGAACCTGCAGAGGTTGGGCTGCGAGGGCGTCACCCTCATCGCACACGACTCAAGATACCTAGACATCGACTACCCGTGGATTAGGGCGGACAGGTGCCTCGTAGACCCCCCGTGCAGCGCCCTCGGGGTCACGCCGAAGCTCTACGATTATAAGTCCTACGGGCAGATTCGGGCGTCCGCCGAATACCAGCGCCAGTTCCTGAAGGTCGCCTCCCGGATGGTGAAGCCGGGCGGCGTGGTCGTCTACAGCGTCTGCACCATGACCGTGGAGGAGTGCGAGGGAAACGCCAAGTTCGTGGTGGAGAGGTGCGGACTTAGGCTTGAGGAGCAACCAATAATGCTCGGCTCCCCGGGGCTGAAATGGGTGTTTGAGGGGGCGGAGCTCACCCAGCGCTTCCACCCCCACATACACGGAGTCGGCTACTTCATCGCCAGATTCAGGAAGCCCAGCTGAGACGAGACGCCCTAAAGCTCTAAAAACCGAACCTCCAACGTTTTCGTGTCTAAAACCGCGACCGTGGACTTCCCGGAGAGGTAGCCGCACACCTCCCCGGGGTTCACCACCAAGGTTCCATTTACGCGCCTAGCACCCGCCTTATGGGTGTGCCCGTGGACGACCACTTGGTAGCCCCCGGACTCCACCAAGGACTTCAATAGCTCCTCCAAGTGCCCGTGAAGCAGGGCTATCTTCAAGCCGTCTACGCGGACCTCCGCGAATAAACCCCGAAGCTCCCCGCCGAAATCCTCAAAGCGGCTTTTCAGGAGGTGTGCGTCCCCGTCGTTGTTTCCGAGGACGCCTATCACCTTAGCTTTGAGCGCCCTGAGGCGTTGAGCCGCGAATGGAGCGATGTAATCCCCCGCGTGCAGAACCAACTCAACATCCTCGGAGTTCAGCCTCTCCACAGCCTTATCCACCATGGGCAGCCTGTCGTGCGTGTCCGACATGAGCCCGACTAACAACCCGCCACACCGAACACGCTATAAAAGGTTAGGGGTATTTCAGGGTAACGACTGCTACTTAATCAGCCTCTTAGCCTCCTCGTAGACGGCCTTAAGCAGGGTCTTCCTATCACGGATGTCGTAAGCCTTCACCTTAATGTTTACATCCCTCGGCATCTTCGCGGTTTCACCCACGCCGACGCCAATCGCGTACTCCTCGCCCGCCATCCGGTAACGCACACCAACCTTCACTCCCCCAAGCAACTTCAGGATTTTGAGCTCGGATTGCACCGTGATGAAGCGCGCCTCCCACAAACCACCAGCCTCCACGACCGGCGTAGAGACAGCCCTCTTCCCAACCAGAATCAGCGTCTTAGGGGCGGTGATGAACGCTTCAACATCCAGCATGTCCTCCTTTGAGCCATTCTCTATTAGGAGGACGTTGTATAGGACCTTCGGCTTCTTAATCTTCCCGGCGGTTATGGCGCCTCTTATTGCGTTGATGTCCCCGCTGAGGCTTGATATTTCATCCCCCACGTCCAACTCAAGTTTATACCTCATGAGGATGCGGTCCTCCGTCAGAACAACCCCATTCACCTTCAGCGTCTGCTCCCTCACCCCTCCACGGGCAACGTACCTCACGTCCACGGTTGGCTTCTTCGGCGAAATCGGAAGCTTAACTGGAAGCTCCACCTTCGGCATCGCCGTGACCGTAACAAAGCTCACCTCCCTAGACTCCCCAGGCCCCAGAACGCCAAGTTGCACCCTATTTCCCTTAACCTGAGATTTGGCGAAAACCCTCGCTAGGACGCTCGGTGGGGGAACCTTCACCATCACCTCTAAGTCTTCAACGGCTTCTTCTGATTCGTTGGTGATGGTTACGGTATAGTACCTAACCTTGGTGTCTACGGGTATCTCCCGCTTCATCTTCTCCAAGGACTTCTCAATTCCCTTGAGTGGCTTTGGCTTGAGGAGCACAACGCCTGCGATGCCCCCAGCGATGGCCGCGATTGCGCCGGCTGCCGCAGCTACGTAGAGGGTTGTGGGTGGCGATGGGGTGGGGGATGGCGCCTCAACTACCAGCGTTGCCTCAATGGATTCGGACTTCCCATCGGACACCGCCGTGATGAGGAATGTGTACGCCCCTACCTCCACATCCTCCGGCACGGTTACCGTCAGCACCGAGGTGAATGGGGGATACCCCGACGGAGGGTCAAACGAGTAACCCACACCGGGGGGTAGACCTGAGACGCTCAGCCAGACCTCGCGGGCTGCCCCGCTGACCAGCTCTATAGTCATTTTGTAATGCACGGACTCGCCGAGTTCGGCGTACTGCTTTAACGACTCAGCCTTAATGGTGAACTCCCAAACCATCCGGATGTAGTTGTCCTCGCTGGCGACGTATAGGTCTCCATCCCACATGGCCGCGACCTCCACGCGGTCCCCCGCATGGATTGGCCAGTCTACGTTAGGGCACTTACCGAGGTCTACGTGGACGAGAACCTTACTCCCCACGTAGACGTTTTTGGCCCTAGGGGGGGCCGAAATCACCTCATCAATTTGGATGGTAAATGTGTAGATGTTCTGCCTCCCGGAGGGCTCCCCGAGAACCGTACCCACCACCACCGTGTCGTAGTAGCCGATGGCTGGCGCAGCAAGTGCAGAAACCAGCACCAGCATGGAGATGGAGAATAACGCGATGAAAAGCCATCTACTCAACCCACTCACCATGCAACCTTCAACGTTCGCATATTCTATGCAAACCTTTGTACTTAAGGTCTACGTTTACCATCCGTTGGGTGCGAGGTGCAACAAATAAGTATTTAAATAATGGCGTGTTTCCACCTCCTGATTAAGATTGGAAACGAGTAAGATTAAGGAAATAGAGGAATCCTACATTAAAGAGGCTGACTGGGAAGTCCACGAGAACGCGAACACAACCGTTTCCTACAGCGACCTTCTGGGCTTTATGATGGACAAACTCCTAAAGAACCCCGAAGTTCTCCGCGAGTATCTGCCAAAGGACGCGGTTTCCATGCACTACGACGGCGACATACACATACATAAGCTCCCACACTCACTCTGGATTCCGTACTGCGTCGGATGGGCGTACCCAAGGATACTCAGGCTCGGTCTTAAGACGCCCAGCATAACCTCGGGCCCAGCTAAGCACCTAGACACGGCGATATCCCACCTCATAAACTTCTTCTATCTAGCGTCTCAGGAGTGGACCGGGGCTCAGGCCACGTCCGCCATGGACCTCTATGCGGCGCCCTTCGTCAGGCACGACGGGCTTAATTACAGGAGTGTGAAGCAGGGCGTCCAAAAAATGCTGTTTGAGCTCAATTACCCGAGCAGGCTTGGTTACCAATCCGCATTCACGAACGTCACCATCCTCCTAGACACGGTTAGGGGTATATTGGATGGCGACGCCATAATAGGCGGGAAGACCGTCGGAACCCTAAGCGACTACCTAGATGAGGCGATCACGGTCGCAAAAGCACTCTTTGAGTTAAACTTGGAGGGCGACTACAAGGGTCAACAGTTCACGTTCCCCATAGTAACCCTCATGCTAACCCCAAACTTCGACTGGAACGGACGCAGGTGGGGGGAGCTAACAGACCTGATATTCACCGCGTTAGCTAGGAGGGGGACGGCGTACCTCCTCAACGGCTACACGACAAACGTTGAGTCGCTCTACGCGATGTGCTGCAGGCTAACCCTAGACGTATCTAAAATCCCCTCCCCAGAGCCATTAAAGGAGAGGGCCGAGGAGTTTAAGGAGGCTCTATGCGCCGCGAGGTTCGCCAGGGGGATGTGGGCCCTACCGGACGCAACTGGGAGCATAGGTGTCGTCACGATAAACCTGCCTAGGCTTGGGTATGTCAGCCGTGGGGAGTGGGGCAGGTTTGAGGAGTTGCTGATGGATAGGCTTGACGTGGCTAGGAGGGTGCTTTTGTGGTGGAGGAGGCGCTATGAACATTCGCTTGAGAGCGGCTTAATGCCCATAACCAAGCTCTACATCGGGCACCTACTAAACCACTACAACACGATAGGACTCGTCGGCCTCCCAGAGATGGCTTCAAACTTCATGCGCGACCCAGACCTCTGGCGTGAATGCGAGAGAAGGAGCGTAGACGGGGCAGTATCTATTATGAGGCGTGTCGTTAGGACGACGAGGAAAATGGCTGAGGAGTTTGAGGAGGAGGATGGATGCCTGTATAATGTGGAGGAGGTCCCAGCGGAGTCAACCGCCTACAGACTCGCAACGAAGGACCTAAAGACGCTCGGGGAAGACGCCTTCATACCCATGGATGGGGGCACCCCGTACTACTCAAACAGCATCGTACCATACTACGCAGACGTGCCCCTAACGGACAGAATCAGGTGGGAGGCGGAGGTCCAGCCGGAGTTCACGGGCGGCGTAATGATGCACATACTCCTCAACGAAAGCCCGGACCCAGACGCCCTAAAGAACCTCGTTAGGAACATAGCGAAGAACACGAAGGTCGTCTACTTCAGCATCACGCCGACGATAGCCATATGCAGGAAGTGCGGCTGGAATGGAGTCGGCCTATACTCCAAGTGCCCCAAATGCGGTGGGGATGTAGACCTATGGAGCAGGATAGTCGGATACTACAGACCGGTGAGGAACTGGAATGTGGGCAAGAAGGCGGAGTTTAAGCAGAGGGTTCACTATAACAGCAGGAGATTAGCCTTAAGTTAAAGGGAGGGCCCATCGAATATTGACCGACGCCTACGACGCTATTATACACGTGGCTGGTTGGATTAGCATATCGCTCGTCGACGTTCTTGAGAACCCCTCATTCACCGTGTGGTTTAATTACTGCAACTTCAGGTGCCCATGGTGCCAAAATGCACACGTCGTAGACGCGGTAGAAACCAAGAGGATGCGGGTTAAAGACCTAATAGAGGAAATAAAAAGAGCATCAACTCTCGTAGAATACGTTCAAGCCACCGGAGGAGAGCCGACAATCCAAGCCGACGGCCTAAGGGCGCTATTTGAATTATGCAAGGATGAAGCCCACATCAAAACCAGCCTATCCACCAACGGTTCAAGAAGCGACGTGATAAGGGGCCTGCTTGAAAGCGGCCTCCTAGATCACGCCGCAGTTGATGTGAAGGCCCCGCTGGGGAACCCGTCAAAGTATGGGGAGGTTATAGGTTTGGGTGAGCAAAGGGCTGTGGAAATCGTTGAAGAGGTGAGGAGTTCGGTTAGCCTATTGGTGGAAAGCGTGCCCTTTATTGAGTTTAGGACGACCATGGTTCCAACCCTCCTCTCAAAGGATGACGTGGTGGAGGTTGCCGTGGAGCTGAGGGAGTACATACGGAACCACGGCAACGCCGCCTACGTGATACAGCAGTTCCTGCCAAGCGGCACGCTGATAGACCCCAAGTTTGCTGATGTTGAGAGGACCCCCATAGAACTGCTCATGGAAACCGCCAAAGAAGTTAAGGATGAGGCTGGCTTAAGGCGGGTCTACGTGAGAACCCAAGAGTTGGG
>CAZKUI010000055.1:0-4849 GCA_964555905.1 uncultured Candidatus Bathyarchaeia archaeon
CGCCTAACAGCCTCGTGCCTCCCACCGGCGAGGGTGCAGAAAGGCCTAGGAAACACCGCGTAGACGCCTAGCTCCCCAAGCTCCGTGGAAAGCTGCCTCTCCAGACCCCTCGGGAGCCACCTATAATCGTCCACGGGGGCGATCACCGCCCCAACCTCAAGCCTCTCAGCGATGAACGGCAGAAGCTGGGCGGCTGCAGCCTCCTCCGAGAGGAACAGGACGAGGTCCGGGGTCACATCCACCTGGCCCAGAACCTTCCGGGCTTCCTCCTCCACGTCCTCCACCACGGCTGGGAGCTTGGTCGGCAGCCGTGCAGTCTTAACGCTCCATTCGGGCGCCCTCATCGCGACGTTCCGGGCGATTCTCTCCCCATACCAGCCGTGGAGGAGGACGAGTATGCGCATGACCGCCACCAATACATGAATTGGTTCAGGGAGGCGTTAAACATTAGCTGGTTTATAGACCTGAAAGCCAATACGTATGGCCGTATGGACTAAAAAATGATAAGATAAGTTGTGCAATCGCTAGACCTTCATTTTTCATTTTCCTGAAAAAATGAAAATATATGAAGGGAAAAGCGCAATAATGCATGTTTTTGCTTCTTTTCCTTCCTTAATACTAAACATATTTAAGTAGATTGCATGCGTATGAGTATTTGGTGTTGTTTGTGGTTGAAGGTTCGAGGCTTGCTGAGGCTGCTGAGAGGTATATGAGGGCTGGGGTGAATGTGATGAGTAGGGCTGAAGCTCACGCCTACCTTACAAAAATAGCTTCTAATCTAGGAGTGGATTTGAAGAGGGCTGATCTGGAGAAGACGAGGGAGCTTCTCTCTAAGGGAACCCCATTATCAAGGATAATTGTTGAGACGCGTAGGAGAGAGTAATGGAGCGCATATTTCTAGACTCCTCAGCCTACGTAAAGGCATTCAGCAGAGAAGAGGGAACAGACACCATAGAGAAGCTTCTAACCCTCTGTGAAGGAAAAGAGATAGAGCTCGTCATATCCTGTTGGACAATAAACGAAGCAGTCTCAGCAATAGACAGAAAATTTAGAAGAGGAGAAATTTCCAAAAGAGAAAGAGACACCATAATAGCAACAATCCTAGAAAGGACAGACGAACTGGCGAGAAAAGGCGTGCTCATCCTAGTCCCAGTAACCCAAGAAATGGTTACCAACTCAATACGCTACATAGTAGGTAGACACCTATCAGCTGGAGACGCACTGCAACTACACACAGCAATAACAACCCTCTGCACAACCCTCATAGCAGCGGACAAACACCTAATAAAAGCAGCAAAACAAGAAGGAATACCATCATACAACATAGAAAACAAAGAAGAGCAGAAAAACCTCATAGAAAAATACGAAGCATAAACAAGAAGCCAGCGTTAATTCTATAAATTCTTGGGTTTAAATAATATTTGAAAAGTTTATTTCGGCGTTGTCTGGGCGTTTTGTTCTCGCTTCTGGCGCGGAAGTCCATTCTTTCTTTAAAAAACGAATAGAAGTTCAGCAAGTGTGCATTAAAGAGTACTAGTCTACGAGATGACATCTCGAATATCGTCGCGATGTTCCGGGTGGCATTGGTGTGTGAATTGGTTCAGGGAGGCGTTAAGCGTTAGCGGGTGAATATGACATCTCTTCTGGTTGCCACGCGCATTAGCACCCTGCACCTCTGGAGGTCTGGCGCCTTTACGCCCCTCGGCACGCGTATGCGAATCACCCACTCTTCAACGTCCACCTCCACTGGGTCTACGTGGAGGAGCAGCCTCAGGGCTTCCCTCACCTCCCCCTCGTCTACCTCTGGCAGCTTCTCCCAGCACCTGTTCGGGCATTTTGTGCAGAAGCCCGTGAGCCAGCATAGGCCTGCGCATGGAACCCCGGACGTGTACGCGTTGGCGCAGCACGCTGAGGCGAAGGGGATTAGGCCCTTCTCCCGGGCTATGGAGAGGGCTTCACTCTTTAATTCCGGCGAGGCGACGGTGATTAGGCGGCTTCCCACGGGGCGCCCCAGCCTCCTCCGAATTTCTGTGGTGTCTACGCCGGCCCTCTCAAGCCTCCTGAGTATCGGCTGGCTGACGCGTAGCGCCCCAACCACAACCCCAACGGCGCCAGCCCCCTTGGCTTCCGTCAGTAGGTCGTCTACCTCTTCGTCGGAGACGCCGGGGATGAGGGGGCGGAGGAAGAGCATGGGTTTTAGGCCCGCCTCCCGGAGGTTCCGTATGCCATCAAGCCTCTCCCAAGGCGTTGGCGCCCCCGGCTCCAGCCTACCTGCTAGGCTCAGCGTCACCACCGTCACTAGGGGGCTGACTGACTCGTTAGCATCGGCGATGCATCCCGCCGTGTAGGGGTCTACGTGCATCTTCGTGGAGAACTGCGTTGGGTTTCCGAGGTGTCTACGGAAGGCGGCCAGATAATCAAGCGTCTTCTCTAGGAGGGTTGGGTGAAGCGGGTCGCACACAGCCCCAAGGGCGATGAACGTCCCCATCCCACCCGGCAGAAAATAAGGGTTAGACGCCAACGCAAACGCCATCTCAAGCCCGGTAAGCGAGCACGGAACCGGTTGGGCGTTGGCTCTAACACGCCCACTCACCATGTCCTCCACATAGCAGTACAGGCACCTATTCGGGCAGCCGAACCCGGGGTGGACGGTGACGCCGCAGGGCCTCGGCCTCCTCTTGGCGTGCGGGTTCCGTGCGGCTTTCCTTGCGCCTTCTGCGCCCACCAGTTCCCTAAGCTTCTTTTGCGATTCCTCCTTCAGCCGGAGAAGCTCCAGCATTTTGCGCACCTTTGGCGGGTAGCTCACGCCTTGAGGCTGCATACCCATCTAGGGCGCCGAGTACCTCCTCCACGACCTTCTGGACGACCTCCCTCGAAGTGTAGTATTCCTTCGGGAATCCCCACGTGTCAAGCTGCGGGATGATGATCTTGTGGAGGGTTCCACGCGTGATGGAGGCTATCATCTCCGTGACGGACAGGCTCTTCGGATTCCACGGGTTTGTGTTGACGACTATTACTGGAATTCGTTCCCTCCTCAACGCCTTAGCCACGCATACCACATCCCTTACGGCCGAGTCGGAGTAGACGCCTAGGGTTACGTCGTGCATCTTGATTTCCCTTATTTCGTCGGTCTCCAAGCTCTTAGTTAGGGGGACGTTCGCCCCGCCGTCTGTGATGAGCACCATGGCTGGTATGGTTCCCGGGTTTCTGAACCTCGCCTCCTTCAGCACCTCCATACCCTTCAGCATCCCGGCGGCGAGGGGCGTGAACCCGCTGATGCGGAGCCTCCTAAGCTTCCCCGCCACCACGTTGAGGTTCGTTGTTGGGTACTGGACCACCGTCGCCCCCATATCCTTGAAGGCGACGATGCCCACCCTATCCCGGTACCTATGGGCCTCCTGATGAAGCCTCATCAGCGTTTCCCTCACGGTTCCCAGCTCCAGCGTCATGGAGTCGCTGAGGTCTATCACGAATACTATGGTCATCGGGGCCCTGTAGAGCCTAAGCTTCTCCCTTACATCACCCACCCTTATGTCTATGGCCAGCCCGGAGCTTGGGGTGCGCATCCTGCACCTCCTAGCGGCGGCCCTTATGGTGGCGGGGAGGTGAATATCCCTCGGCTTACCCTTCGGGAACCTCCAACTCCAGGGTCTGCCCCGGTGGAGCGTGGTTATTGTTTCAGCCCTCCTCCCAGCCGACCTCCTGATCCTCTTATCCACGGTTTTAACCCGAAAAAACAACCTAAAAGGGGCCAGCAACCCCTCCTTAACCCTAGTTACGGCCGAAGTTAAGGTTAAAGCCCCCTTTGACTTCGAGATGAGGTTGGGCGGAACCCTCACTCCAACCAGCGGCTTACCCTCCGATGGAGGCTCGCTCTTTGAGGTGAAGCACGTGTAGGGCTTCCCCGAGGGGGGCAGGGTCTTCGGCTTCCTCCACCTCCGAAAGAGGAGCTTAGCGCCGCTGGATATCTTAAGGCGGAGCCTATCTAGGAATCCACCGCCGGATTTTGGGGCGCCCGCCTCCTTTTCACCCCCAACACCCGGCTTTACCTCCTCACCTGACGGGACCTCGGGCGCGTATCCCGCCTCCTGGGCGATTCTCGTGAAGGTTCTCCTGATTTGCTCCGGGGTGGCTGGCTCCCTGAATCCGCCCTCCCTCGTCCTGTGGGATAGGGCTAGCTCCGCCGCTATGAGGACGTCGTCCAGCGTTATCGTGGTTCTCCCCCTTAGAGCCGCCAGCGCCCTAGCCGCCTTGGCGATTACTATATCAGGCCTCATCCCGTCTACCCTAAGCTCCAGGCACGCCCTGCATATCACCCTCAGAATCTCCTCGGGCACCCTCACCTCCGGCAGGAGCTTCCTCGCCTTGATTATCCTCTCCTTCATCTCCCTCTGAGCCTCGCTGTACTTCTCTCTGAATCCCTCCGGGTCCCTCTCAAATTCTAGGTTCCTCCTGACGACCTCCATGCGCTCCTCCACGGAGTTTATCCTTCCAACGGAGACGGACAGGGGGAACCTGTCTAGGAGCTGGGGTCTCAGCTCGCCCTCCTCGGGGTTCATGGTTCCGATGAATATGAACCTGCTCGGGTGGCGGACGGATATGCCCTCCCTTTCCACCACGTTCCAGCCCGTGGCCGCGGCGTCTAGGAGGTCGTCTGCGATGTGGTCTGGGAGTAGGTTAATCTCGTCTACGTAGAGTATGTTCTGGTTCGCCTCGGCCAGTATCCCCGGCTCCAGCGCCTCAATTCCCTCTTTTATCGCTCTCTCCACGTCTAGGCTCCCAACCACCCGGTCCTCCGTGGCGCCCAGCGGGAGGTCCACCACCACCATCGCCCTCCTCTCCGATGGGA
>CAZKUI010000055.1:4859-7528 GCA_964555905.1 uncultured Candidatus Bathyarchaeia archaeon
CCTCACCCCTCTCGTATCGGCTCCTGCAGGTGTCGCACATGTTTGATGGGTCGTGGGGGTTGCAGTTGAACGGGCACCCCTTCACCACCTCCACCGGGGGCAGTATGTCAGCCAGCGCCCTCACGGCGGTCGTCTTCCCGGAGCCCTTCGGTCCACGTATCAGAACTCCGCCTATCTTCGGGTCTACGGCGTTGATAATAAGGGCTAACTTCAGCTTCTCCAGGCCAACTATGGCGGTGAACGGGAACACTACCCTCCTCCCGCGGCTCAAAGCGCTTCCACGTTTTTTTACCGTTCCCTAAGTAATAAGCCTAGCGAGTTGATGGCAACCGCGGAGATGTAGGAAGTTTTAAAACGTTAGTTAGGAGGCAAACTTTAGGGAGGGAGCACCGTGAAGTTGAAGGGATGCATCGTCCTCCTACTACTCATCCTAGCGTTCGCAGCCCCCCTCACCCAGCCATCCCAAGCCCAAGAAGCCGAAGAGAAGGTTCCAGTCTACATCCAACTGGTGGACGTCCACCGCAGGCCCCTGCAGGGCTTTTATGTGGAGGCGTACAACGTTACGGGTGTTAATGAGACGTTCGTCCTAGTCCGCGAGACTAACTCCAGTGGCTGGGTGGAACTCCCGCTGGCACCCGGCGCCAACTACACATTCAAGATATACTGGATGGACATGGTGATAAAGGAACTCGCAGGCGTCTACGTGGAGAAGAGCGTGACCCTGCCCCCGGTGGTTTGCGGAATCGCGAACATGCGCTTCTTTGTGGCGGACGAGGAGGGAACCCCGCTCCCAGACACGCCCATACTACTGAACTACTCCTATGAAGACCGCTTCGGGAGAATCGCGAATAAGACGGAGAGACTCGTGACAAACGCATCCGGGATGGCTGAGTTGAGGGGGATGCCCTTCCTAGACTACGTGGTTGAGGGGACGCGTGACGGCCTGGCCTTCCAAGTGTTGCGCGTGCACTTGGAGTCTGACGCCGAGATCCGGCTTGTATGCCCGACTCGGAGGCTGAAGGTCCAAGTCGTAGACCATTACTGGAGGCCTCTCCCCGGGATGTTGGTTGAGGTCCGTGACTCGAAGACCGGTAGGCCCCTCGCGTCCGCCGAGACGGCCTCGGATGGGACCGTGGAGTTCCGCCTCCTCGTGGGCAGGTACGACATTGCGGCGCTAAATGGGACTGAACTCATCAACGAAACGTCCGTTAAGCTGGTGGAGGACGCCGAACTCCGCATCCGCTACAGGCTGTACGACCTCGCCGTGAGGGTGGTGGACTGTTGGGGTAGGCCCATGCCGCACGTTGGAGTGTTGGTGGAGAGGGGTGGGGTGGAGGTCGCCCGCCTAGAGACGAATGAAAACGGCTACGCCGCGCTAAGCGAAATCCCGAGGGGCGACTACAAGATCACCGTAACCGTCCACGGAAGCCCGCAGGCGTACGTCCGCGTTCACCTAGACAGAGACCTAAAAGAAGGTGTAAAGCTTAGGAGGTTCATTATGCTCCACGGATACGCCGTGGAGGTGCCGGTGCTGGCAACTCTAGTAGCCCTCGCCGCATCCGCGGCGTTACTCCTCGCGTTGACGCTCCTGCGGCGTCCACCCCTCGGTAAGACTTAAATTCACCACCACACAAAAAATCCTTGGTACATATCCTCGGGTTGTGTGGGCGTTGTCCCAGGTGAAGCGTTGCTCTCCCGAGTGTAAGTTTTTTAGGTGCGGCAGGAAATCCCTAACATTCCGGGGTGAAGTGGCCTGGTGTAAGTGGACGAACGAGGAGTGCGACCCAGCAAACTGCAATTATGCCATGTGCAGTAGGAGGCGCCTCCTCCCCGGGGGTATATGCGGGGAGACCGTGAAGCGCCGAACCGTGGAGAAGGGGCCTGAGGAGTTCGCCATTAAGGTGAGGGTTCCGGGGAAGGTTCTCCGCAAGCTGGGTGAGGAGGAGCTGTTCTAGGGCGCCACGAGTCCCCTGATAAGGGACGCGAGAACCACCTCATCGCCCTTTCCTACCCTAGTCTCTAATCCGTTGAGAACTTCTATGTCTCTCCCGTTTACTAGTATAAGCGTGTTTACCCTCGGGTCGTTAAGTTCGGCATCTATTAGGAGGCGGCTTAACTCCGGCTTCAACTCCGCCAAGCGCCGAATTACATCCCCCACGGATGCACTCCCGTCAACCGGGACCTCCACCTCACCCGCCCTAGCAACCCACGCCAAGGCTCCAAAAAGCCTAACCTTAACGAACCCACCCGCGTCACTCGAAGATGTAGACATCTTCTTCATACCGTCTACCCTCAACGAGGCTGCCAGCCGGGGCCATCCTCAACTTCCTGGCCTTCAGTAGCTTGGCAACCTCCGCGTTGACTTCCTCTAGTGGTTTGTCTACCCTGAGAAGGTCTAGGGGGATGTTTAGGAAGAGGGGTCTGGCTGGGATCACGTGCCTAGTGGTCTTGTGGGGGAAGAGCCTCCCCGCTAGGGCTACCGAAATCACGGACTTCTTATCCACCCGCGGGGTCATCAAAACCCCGTCTACCTCGCCAGCCCGGAACTTCTGGAGGGCGTCCCTCTCCGTCTCAAAGCCCACCCTGAGACCTCGCCCCCTCAGCATCTCCTCCACACGCTTCACCACAGCGTAGGCTTCATCCAAGCTCCTAAAGGGCTTCCTCACCAC
>CAZKUI010000056.1:0-7458 GCA_964555905.1 uncultured Candidatus Bathyarchaeia archaeon
CTCTCGTCGAAGTCTGTGAGTGAGGTGAAGAGGCGAATTACATCTTGGGGGCTCATCCCGATGTTGAGTAGGAAGGATGTGAGCGTGAACCGCCCTATATGTGAGATGTGCCTCTTAGAGGTTAACGCGTCGTAGAGGCTCCTTATACATGGGGGGAAATGCTCGGGGTAGACGCCCCTCGGAACCTCCTCCACAAACCCAGCACGCCTCTCAGCCAACAACCCCCTAATTCTGTTCACGCTCTCCATAAACACCTCCGGGGCGCCCCTAACTTCAGGCTTCACCCTACTCTCCACCCACCTGCGGACATCCTCCATCAGAAGCCTAGCCAGCTCCCCCCGACTCACGTAGACCTCACCCCTGTGAACAAGCCTGTTCACCAGCTTCCACCGCCTATCGTGGAAGCCAACCGCGTTCCTCAGGTAGTCAAGGAAGTAGACGGAGAAGCGGTAGGCAGGCGCACCCGGTGGAGCCTCCACCCGCTTAACCCTCCACCCAAGCGCCTCCGCCACCCCGAGGAGCTTCTCCTCCCTCTCCCCAACCAACAGTTCATGCACCCTCACCGCCTCGGCTAGGGCGTACCTACGCGTCAAGTAATCGTCGCCCACAGCCGAAACCAACGCCACAGCAACCGGAAAGGACAGTATCTCCACATCCTCCTCCCTAAGTTCGGCGTCAACCCTACCACGAACTATGGCCTCTCGAACCCTCTCCTCAGCCCTTTCCAGCACCGGGGGGAGTTCCGGTAGGTCCTCCCTGATGTCTAGGCCCAGCTCGCTGATGTACCGGGACGCCCCGGGAAGGAATGGGTATTTCGCCCAGTCCTCCTTAGTGAAGAGAACCCTCACACTCCCCTAGTCCGCCTCCACCCGTGGGGCGAGATAAAACACCAGCTTCCCTTCGTAGGGGAGCTTGAAGTCCAACTTTATCGGTTTGTCGGTGGCGTACTCCATGGTGACCACCTCCGAGACCACGGATGCCGCCTTCACGATGTCGGAGAGGTACGCCAGGCCGAAGGACGCCTTAGACTCCTCCTTCACCTCAAGCTCGCTGAGGACTTCGCACCCCTTCGGGAACTCTATGGTGGCGGATGTAACGTCTCCAGTCGCCTTTAGCGTTAGGCCGTTTTCGTCGGCGATGATGCTTATGTGGTCGCTCACCAACTTCGCATCGTCCACCGCCTGCCTCAGCTCCTTAGTGGTTAGGGTTGCCTTCACGGTGAACGGTATCTTCAGCTCCCCCGGGATTTCCTCCTCAGCCGCCTCCAACGTCGGCATGTGGAAGCTCCTCCTGTAACCATCGTGGATGACGACCGCTAACCTCCCAGTCTCCTCGTCTATCGTTAGTTCCAGCACATCTCCACCCCTAGCCCTACCCAACAGCCTCATCAACTCCCCGAGGTTTATGCACAGCTTCGTGGGTTCCGTGCAGGTGAACTCGTCAAAGACGGACTTGCTCCACTCGAAGTCCACCATGGCGACCCTAGACGGGTCCATGGCGCGGAGTTTGATGCCGTTCTCGTCTATGTGGAAGGTGGCTTCGTCTATGAGCGTCGCTATGGCCTTCATCACGTTCTTAAACTCCCCGACTTGGGATATGGTCGCCTTGAACAAGAGGTCGCCCCCTTCCATTAGGTTACGCAACCAGAAGGTTTAAGCGTTGTTGCCGAGAGCTGTTAGAAACCTAGCTGTACTCCCTGAAGGTATATCCACATTTCGTGCATCTGAAGAACTGGGTGGAGGACTCGTCTATGCCCCTAGTCTGAACCTGCCAAACGTAAGCCAGGTTGTTCCCGCACTTCGGGCACTTTATCTTCATCGTGGGGAGAGTCCTTAACTTCTGCTCCTCTTTCCCGATAACCACTATAAGTTCCTGCGGGCTGTGAGCGGCCTTCTTGAGAGGTACCGCGTGTCCCCCCTCAGCTTCCATTTGGTATCCGCATTTAGGACACATGAACATAAATGAGGCCTTCTCGCCCTTCGCCTTCACCAATTTCATTCTAGTTCCGCACTTCGGGCAGAACCTCATTCGGTTCACCGCATCAGCGTTAACGCCAATTGCAACGGACAAATTTAAACATTTCCTTTAATGCGTGACGTTGAGCTTTTCAGCTATCCTCCGCAGTAGGTCGGTGAAGGCGTCTACAGCCTCCTCGTGCACCTTTAACACCCCGAGGCACTCCTCGAGGGTCACGGCCCCGGTGAGCCATGCGTATGCGATGAGGGCCTCCGCCGCGTTGCCCATGTCGTGCCTGCTCATCCTCCCCGGTAGGAGGTCCCTTAGTCCCGCCCTCCTCAGGGCCTCAGCTAAAATCCTATTGTTTACCTTAATGCCCGTGGGCTTCCCCTCCCTTTGGGAGGTGGCCAGCGAGTAGAGGAAGTTTACGTAGGCGTCCCCAAGCTTTGCTAAGCCCTTATCCATCATCGCCTCCACGAAGCTGGAGTGGTGGATGGGGATGCGGATATACTTCATTTCTCCTCAGGCTCGCCTTCTAATGCCCTAATTAACGCCTCTCGGAACTCGTCATTTAACTTCGAGATTCTCTTAACCGCGTCCCTGAGGGCGTCTTCGGGCTTCCTCTCCCCTGAAGTTCTTACATATATGATTGGAACCGAGATTAATGGATGGGGTATATCATAGCCAGCTGCTTCCACGCCTTCGTCCTCTAGAAGGGCTTTTTGTAGTAGGTTGCAGAAGGTGTGCCCCTCACCTTCAACCTCCAACTTCAGAAAGTTTTTCCCTTTTTCAAGGATCTTAAGCCTCACGGCGGCCACCTCCACGCCAAACCCTCCCATAATCTACTGCAACTTTCCTCCTTTCCACCCTTCCACACGCTGGACAGTAGAGTTCCCTTCCTTTTAGGGTTAATGGGTAGCCGCAGTCCGTGCAGTATGCGTAGACAACTCCTAGATGCTTACCCAGCATGGAGAGATGGTAGAGCCTATTCTTGTTGCTTATGACCGCCACCCGGACTACATCTCCGGGTCTACATACCTCAAACATGCTCTTCACGAATCTCCTACTCACAGCCGTTATGCTCAGTATCCCGGTGAAGAAGTCGGTGGATTTTGGGTTCGTGTTGAAGCGTATAATGGCCTGTTTATCGGTGACCGCCGTAACCAACCCTATGTAGCTCCCACCCACCCTCGGGATGCGGGTGACGGGGACGGCCGGGTGGACGATGACCTCCCTCTTAGGTAAATTGAGTAGCAGATGGCCAACGCGCGCCGCCCTCACTTCCCCGCTCTCCTCGTCTACGTATGTTCCGGGGCCTGGTAGGAACTCCTCTATTATGCCCAGCACCTCGCCGGGGACGACGAACTTCCCGATTCGTTCTTCTAGCCTACTCACTAGGCTTCCCCCTTCACCACCCTGTATAAGTCCACATCCATTACATATCTCCTTTTCACGTGAAAAGGGAACATCCATGGGATGCTCATCCTGAGGGGGATGATACGCGTTATCTTACCCCCCCGCTCGGAGACGAACCTTCTGATGAACCTCCTGTTGGATTCACCGGCCTTATGGATGGAGTAGACGACGCAGCCCACATCCAACGCCTTCTCAAGAAATCTTCTATCCGCCCCCCTCCTCTGGACGCCGAAGGGTGGATTCTGTAGAACCGTGTCAAAGCGGCCTGTGACGGCTGAGATGTCCGCCGCCACCCACCGCGTTACCCCGTCTACGCCCAACTTCTTTGAGTCCTCCCACGCCACCCTCACAGCCGCCTCGTCCACGTCCACCCCAACCACCTCCGAGGCCCCGAGGAGCGCCGCCCCAATAGCCAGCCTCCCCGTCCCACACCCCAAGTCGAGGACCAACCTTCCAATTATGTCGTCGTATGTGTAGGCTGCTAGGAGGAGCACCTCGGCGGCGGTTTCCGGCGGTATGGTGTATTGCTCCAGCCTCGGCTTGGGGCTCGGGTGAGGCCTCACCTCCGCCAACGCCATCTCCAAGTCTAGTTTCCGAACCAGCCTCCGCTGCAAATATCCTCCCACCTAAGCCTCCCAAGCATAACCATCAACTCCCTGAAGGTGAGGATCGGCCTCTCAAACCGGTGAGCGTCGTCTAGGGAGATGCGGGGGCAGGCTGTGTTAACGAACGCCTCCACGGTCCTGAAGCCCGAGAGCGCCTCCGGGGTGATGTACCTAGCGGCCAGGAGGGTCGCCTTACGCCCCGCCTTCTCCAACATTCTCTTGGCCTCCATCGCCATGCGGGTTCTCCTCTGGCCCGGTAGCACCCCCACTATGACGCCGAAGCTCTCCGCCTCCCGCGCCTCAGCGATGTTGGCGTACCGCCTCCTAAGCATCCTGTCCGCATCTTCCCTCAGCGTGTAAGCCCTTCCCTCGTAGGGGTCGGCGACCACCACCGGCTTAAGGGTGGAGAGTTGAGCTCCTAGGCCGTGGAATCTGCCGCCCACGAAGAGGAAGCCGTCTACCTCCTTCTCAACGGACTTCACCGCTCCATAGTCGCATCCTATCACCTGACCCGGATATTCGGTGCGTTCACTGACCCCAACCACCACGTCCATACCCCCGTCTACCAGAAGCCTACGCACATCATTCAGCTTGTGAACGTGCTGGAGTGTGGTTGCCACCCCAACGCGGCGGCAACCCCCCAGCAACTTCAAGGCCTCGCGGACGGGGCGCTCCAAGTCTACATCCATCCTCGCGTCAAAGTAAATGGTGGGGATTGGATGCTCGGATAACATTCTACTGTGACCGTAGTGCACGATGAGGTCGGCGTCCAATTCCACCGCCTCTTGGAGGGCTACCCCGCAGGCCCCGTAGCAAGGGTCCACCAAAACCAGAGCCACAGCCCCGGCGCCCTCCACCACCGACGCCAAATGAGGCCCGAACCTCTTAAGCCCCTCCGGGAGCTGGATGACCACCCTCCGAGCGCCCCTCCTCCTCACCTCCTCCGCCAGCGCCTCCTCGTCGAGTTCGTACATCCCCGCCACATCCGAGAAGACGCGGGAGGGGCAGATAAAGACATCACTATAAATCGCCCAGAAAAAACTTCGCACCTCCGCCATATTAGCCAAGTATATATGATGTTTGGCTTTACACCTTAACCCTTATATATTGTCTAATCCACATAAAAAGACTGATATAAAGATGAGTGAAACCGGGAAGGAAAGTGAGGAAATTAAAAAGGAGAAGGCTGAGAAGCCGGAGGTTCCACCGGTTCCTAGGTTTCCCGCGGTAACGCGGGAGGCCCCGGGAGCCCCCCCTAAGTTCCCCGCGGCCCAGAAGCCTGTTGCGCCCCCACCAACTCCCAAACCGGAGGTGCCTAAGCCTGAAGTTAAGCCGGAGGTGCCGCCCCCACCGGTGGTTAAACCGCCGGTGATTATTGAGAAGGCTATCGTTATAGATAATGGAAGTGGCTACACGAAGTGCGGGTTCTCAGGTAAGGACGAGCCGGATGAGGTCTTCCCAACCGTGATTGGGAAACCCAAGTATGGTATGGCCATGCCGGAGCTGGTTCCATACGCGCCGGATGTCTACATCGGGAAGAAGGCTATGAGCATGAGGGGGGCGCTGAAACTTGAGTACCCCATAGAGCACGGCATCATCCGCAACTGGGAGGCCATGGAGAGGATATGGTACTACACATTCCACGGCATCCTAAACGTAGACCCCTCAAAGTATAACGTGCTCCTATCAGAACCCCCAGCAAACCCGAGCAGCCACAGGGAGAAGATGGCTGAAATCATGTTCGAAAAGTTTAACGTCGCCGGTATGTACGTGGGCATGCAGGCCCTCCTAAGCCTATACGCAGCTAACAAAACCACCGGGGTCATCCTCGACGTTGGAGACGGCGTAACCCACGTGGTTCCGATATTCGGCGGCTACGTGATCGCCCACGCAATAAACAGAGTAAACCTCGGCGGTAGGGATATAACCCGCTTCCTAGTCCGGCTACTCAGAGACAAGGACATATACCTAACTTCGTCAGCCGAATTCGAAATCGTCAGAGACATCAAGGAGAAGAGGTGTTATGTAGCCCTAGACCTAGAGGCGGAACTGAAGAAGGTGAGGGGTGGGCAGGTGGCGGCGCAGCGGGTGGATAGGGAAACGTACGTTGCATTTGGGGAGAGACAGGAGATGCAGGTCCCGCCAACGGAGTACAAGCTTCCGGATGGAAGGACGCTCACCATCAACGAGGAGAGGTTCCTAGCACCCGAAGTCCTCTTCCAACCCCAGTGGATAGGCCTAGAAGCCATGCCAGTCCACTGGGCGGTCTTCGACAGCGTCCTCCGCTGTGATATAGACCTGAGGAGGGAGCTACTCGCGAACATCATCCTCAGCGGCGGCTCAACCCTATTCCCCGGCTTCGAGCAGAGGCTCAAGAAGGAGCTGCTAGCCCTAGCAAACCAGTACGGCATGACCGACGTAGACATAAGGATAACCTCCCCGCCAAATAGGATGTACTCCGTCTGGATTGGAGGCTCAAAGCTGGCTTCCCACCCAAGCTTCGCCAAA
This sequence comes from uncultured Candidatus Bathyarchaeia archaeon, assembly GCA_964555905.1. Lineage (GTDB taxonomy): Archaea > Thermoproteota > Bathyarchaeia > EX4484-135 > B24-G1 > CAZKUI01. The sequence goes on from CAZKUI010000056.1 coordinate 6,486, forward strand.
TCGTGGATAACGAGGGAGGAATACAAGAAGGAGGGGCCCCAGGTCATACACAGGGCGGTGAGAAGGGGAGCACTCATCCCATACCTCGCCTACCTGTAAACACCAACCCACGCAACATTTTTAAACCAAACACCCCACTCTCTCTACTTGGAGCGGGGTGGGGTAGCCAGGTAAACCCGCTGGGCTCATAACCCAGAGATCCCTGGTTCAAATCCAGGCCCCGCTACCAACCCTATTAATTTTGTAGATGCTTGTAAGGGGGGTTGTGCAGCGTTTACTGCTGTCGCCCCGTTGTCGTTTTATATTTTTCTGTGTGGGAGGGTCTTCGTGGGGTTCGTGGTGGGGTCTAGAATCAAATTCAGTTTTTACGTCTCGGTTGTTTCGGTATTCGCGGCGCTGCACGCTGTTTTAGCGGCTGTACCGGGCGTATGGCGTAGCTTGGTCATTATGATAGTTCCGGTTGAGGGGGTGGTTCTCGGCCCTAAGGCTGGGTTTTTGGCGGCTTTAATCGGCGCTGGTGTTGGGAGGGTTCTGAGGCCTAGGCCCGGTTTAGACCCGGTTTTCGGGGTTGGGGAGGCGGTTGGTGCGGCCTGCTCCGGCTTGGCGTTTAAGGGTATGTGGAGGCGTGTTCTCCTCCTCTGCACCCCGATGTTGGCGGCCTACTTCCTCCACCCGGTTGGGAGGCGTCTACCGGCTTGGTGCCTGTGGGATGTCTACGTAGCCCTAGCGTTGGCGCCGCTTTCCGGGCTCTTAGCGAGGCGTACTTCGGACGGGAGGGAAAATCCGCGGGCGCTCACGCTCACTTTAGCCTTATCCGCCTTCATCGGCGTGGAGGCGGACGTGCTCACCCGTATATTCATCTTCATACCTCTAGGATTCTACGCGCTGATGGGGATTCCCGAGGGCGCCCTCCCAGCTATATGGGTGGCTGGAGCCGTGGAGACGCCGGTTGAGAGCGTGTTGAGCGTCGCAG
>CAZKUI010000057.1:0-5319 GCA_964555905.1 uncultured Candidatus Bathyarchaeia archaeon
GTATTATGGGAGTTCCAGAGCTTCCTAAGATCGAGGGTTTGGAGATTCCGCCTCCGCCGCCGATGCCGTTCACCACGAAGCTTAAAATTTGCCTTGAGTACTCGTTTAGCACCATAGCCACCATAATCTTCGCCATCATCTATGGAGCCATAGAGGGAGTCGTGATAATAAATCCGGATATACCGAAAATGCAGGTGGGCAACCTCCAGAAGATATTCTTCATGCACTTCTTGGGGGGAATCTACGGATACCACTTCTTCATGACCGGGTGCGCAATCCTCATAGCCTTCGAGGCATTCCTAGACGACCTAGTGGAGAAGGAGGAACGCCTATCAAGACTCCTGTGGGGAATCGGAAACTTCGTATGCTTCGCGTGGATTGAAGACTGGTCATACTACTATTGGGTGCCGTGGGCTGGCCCAGGGAAGGTCTACGACTTCATGACCCCGGAATGGTTCCCCCTCCACGGAGTCACTTGGAGCTTCGAAATCTTCGGCATGCCAGTGGCCATAGCCGGTTGGTATGTAATCGCGATTGCCGCCACTGCAGCGTTATACGTCTTCTCCCAGTTAAAGCACTATGAGAAGGAGCTGCAGAAGTACGTGAAGGAGTGGGAGGAGCAGATGAAGGCTGAAATGGGGAAAATGGCCAAACCACCAGAAATTAAGGGATTCACCGTAGCATTCCCAGAGGCTGAGGGCGGCGCGGAGGACACGACGCCTAATGCATCCACCTAGTTTCCATCAATTAACCGTAAAAGGCCTCACTTCCCTACATTATCGAGTTGTAGGGTTTAACTCTTCTCGACTAAGCGTTAAGCCTATTTTCCAAGTAACTCAGCTAGCTCCTCCGCCACTCTCCTAGCCTCGATCATTATTAAGCCGAGCCGCACATCGGATGACGTCAGAATTAACAGTATGGCGTTTGGCCCGGCGTCCGTCACAACCACGTAGCCTGCATCCCCCTGCACGATCCCAACCCGAAGTTTCCCGAGGGCAAACTCGCTGGTTAGGCGGTCTGAGAGGCTGAGAAAGACGACGCCCAACCGGGCGACCACTTCCTCGCTTATATTTGATGGTAGGGCGCTCGCTATTACCAATCCATCTGCGGACAGAACCGCTGAAGCAATTACCCCGGGGACCGTTTTCCCAAGTTCTTGGAGGCGGTTTTCTAATGCGGCTACATCAATCCGCAAAACCATCCACCAACTTTTTAGTCTTCGGTCATTGCATAAAAGCTTATCTGAGAAGTGGAAACTACGGATTTACTTTAATGCAACCTCTCCCCCCTTTAGATTGATGAGGCATGGCGGTTGGATTTAAAAGAGAGATCAGCAGCCATGTGGAGGAGTACGTCGACGAGGCAGTCGAGTTGGCCAAGGAGTTGATAGAGATACCGACCGTGAATCCGCCGGGTGAGAACTACGAGGAGTGCGCCCGGCTCCTCACCGCTAAGGCTAGGGAGTACGGCCTAGAAGCCACCACGGTTCGGGTTCCCATGGAACAGCTCCCCAAACTCACTCCGTGGGGGGTGGACCTACCGAGGGTCAACGTGCTAGCCAGGTGGGGCATGGCGGAGGGGCCGGTCTTTAACATCCACGCCCACTACGATGTCGTCCCAGCTGGGGAGGGCTGGACCACGGAGCCCTTCAGGGGGGTCGTCAGGGAGGGCAGGTTGTATGGGCGTGGGGCTTCGGACATGAAGGGCGGTCTGGCGGCTTCCCTGGTGGTGGCGAAGGCGTTAAAGGACTTAAAGATTAGGCCGTGGGGAAGCCTCGTCTACTCCTTCTCCCCGGATGAGGAGACCGGGGGGAAGGCTGGGGCGGGGTTCCTCCTCTCCGGCGGCTATCTGAAGGCGGATATGTCCGTGATACCGGAGCCCTCCGGCGTAGACAATGTATGGAACTCGCATAAGGGCGCCCTGTGGCTGGAGGTGATCTTGCATGGGAAGGCGGCGCACGCTTCACTTCCCCACCTAGGAGTCAACGCGTTTGAAGCCATGCTTCACGTCGCCTCAGCCGTAAATAAGATGAAGGAGGAGCTGCCAACAAGAATCAGCGAGTATCACTCGCTGAGGGGCCCCGAGAGGCCGTCCATAAACGTGGGGGGCATGTGCTCCAGCGGCCCAGCCGTGAATGTGATTCCGGAGAAGGCTTCCTTTACCGTGGATAGGAGGCTCATCCCTGAGGAGAACATGGATGATGTTGAGGGGGAGTTGAAAACCGTAATTGAGGATGCCGCCCGCAGTGTGGGGGTGAGCGTGGAGATTAAAACGCTCCTAAGGGCGGAGCACACACACGTTTCGAAGGACGCCTTCATCTGCGCAACCCTCTCAAGAAACGTCGCGGATGTACTGGGGAAGACCCCAACCTTCACCCTATGCCCGGGATTCCTAGACATGAGGTACTTCGTGAAGGCTGGAATCCAGTGCGTATGCTACGGCCCAGGAACGCTGGACGTCGCCCACATGCGGGATGAGTACGTGAAGTTGGAGGACATAAAGGCGTTCATGAAGGTACTAGCGCTAACCGTCTACGATGTACTAGCCCTCTACAGCCCCTACTAAAGGCACCCCTCCACATAGCCGGGGAATCAACACCTACAAACTTGCTTACCGAGGGCTTTTCATCGTTCTATTAGGATTTCGAAATAAAATGGTATAACCTGATTAAAAATGGCGGGAACATGATAGGCACGTGAAATATCGGGCGGTTTTAGGCCTTTTCCGTGATTTCCCTGACGATTCCAGCGGCTACTGTGGTTCCCATGTCCCTTATTGCGAACCTGCCAAGCTCCGGGAACTCCCTGTACTCCTCTATGCAGACTGGCCTCAAAGGCTGGAACTTCACCACGGCGCCGTCTCCAGTTTTGAGGAAGTCAGGTTTCTCCTGAATCATCTGCCCGGTTCTCGGGTCTGTCTTCTCTAGGAGTTCGGCGAAGCGGCACGCCACTTGGGCTGTGTGGGTGTGCATGACTGGGGTGTACCCAGCGGCGATGGCCGTCGGATGGTAGATCACCACGATCTGGCCGATGAACTCCTTGGCCACCGTGGGCGGGTTGGTTGGATGACCTGCTACGTCCCCACGCCTTATGTCCTTCCTAGAGACCCCGCGGACGTTAAAGCCGATGTTGTCTCCGGGCTCCGCCTTCTCGATTCTGGTGTGATGGATCTCTATGGATTTGACCTCCCCGCTCACGCCCGGGGGCATGAAGACCACCGTGTCTCCCACCTTTAGGACTCCGGTCTCCACGCGCCCCACAGGTACTGTACCCACGCCGCGAATCGTGTAGACATCCTGAATCGGTATCCTTAGGGGCTTCTCTATCGGCTTCGGCGGGACCTCAAGCATGTCTAGTGCCTCTAGTAGGGTTGGGCCGTCGTACCAAGGCATGTTCTTGCTCTTCTCCACTAGGTTGTCTCCCGTCCACCCGGAGACGGGGACGAACGGCACCTTCTCCACCTTGTACCCAACCATCTTGAGCATCCGCGAAACCTCGTTCTTAATCTCCTCGTACCTCTCCTGACTCCAGTTCACGGAGGGGTCGTCCATCTTGTTGACCGCCACGACCATTTGGCGGACGCCCATGGTGAAGGCGAGGAACGCGTGCTCCCTCGTCTGGCCCCTCGGTCCCATCCCAGCCTCGAACTCGCCCTTCTTCGCGGAGACGAATAGTATGGCGGCGTCGGCCTGGCTCGCCCCGGTGACCATGTTCTTCACGAAGTCCCTGTGCCCCGGGGCGTCTATGATGGTGAAGAAGTACTTCTTGGTCTCGAACTTGAAGAAGGATAGGTCTATGGTGAGGCCTCGCTCGCGCTCCTCCTTCAGCTTGTCCAGCACCCACGCGTACTTGAACGTGGCCTTCCCCAGCCTCTTCGCTTCCTCCTCGTATGCCTTGATGGTCCTCTCGTCTATCGCCTTCGTTAGGTAGAAGAGGTGGCCTATGGTGGTTGACTTCCCATGGTCTACGTGCCCGATTACCACGAGGTTCAGGTGGGGCTTCTCACTCACCTCAATCACCAACCATCGGTTCTAACTTTATTCAACTCGTAAAACAACCAACTCCATCCACATATTTTAAGTTTTACCCACCCATCCACCCCCTACATCTACAGCCGATAAGATAATTATAATAGTGAGGAAAGCGGGGCGGTTTTAATGTGTGGCGTGGAGTGCGCTCATTCCTCTTTCCTTCTTTTTCTGGGCTTTTCTGCGGCTGATGCAACGAGGAAGATAAATGCCACCCCCACCAGTACCAACGCAACTTTAAGCTTTTAATCATTTTTAAAGCGTTTAACCGCAATTGCCATAATGATTGCCGCAATCAGCGCAACGATCTCCATGTTTTGGAATAGAAAAGTCAGAGCCACTTTCTGCATATTTATAGGCTTAAGTACTCCACCTACCGGCCCACGCGGACGATGCGGAGCGGGTGAAGCGGGCCTTCCAGCCCACCTAACTATTATTGGGTCTGCCTCCGTTGTTGTTAATCCGTAGTCGTTATCCACGGCCTTAACGAGGGCATATTCCCAGACCCCTGGCGTGGTTCTTGAGTCTGTGAAGGAATTCTGTTGGAAGTTATCGAGGAAGCTGGTTTCGTTCCTTTTTATGTATAGCGAGAAGTCCGAGACTTCGGATTCGTCATAGCTTCTGTAGAGGCTTATTTTCACCTCTACGACCTCTTCAACGTAAAGCTCCGTGGCGTTTGGCTCCCAATGCATCACCAGCTTGTCCCATATTATGTAGGCGGTGTTCGTGTCGAACTCCGTTAGTCCATAAGTATTATCCAGCACGCTGTGGCAAGTGTAAACATATTTGCACACCTCAGAGCTTACATCATCCATTGAAGACTCCCCACCACCATACCAAGGTTCGTCATTCCTGTAAATCTCTATGTAAAAGTCTGTAAGCGCCTTCCCATCGGACTGATAGGTAACCTTCCAGGAAATCGTCTGAGTGGAGCCTACATCACATCTGTCATCCGTTACAGACAGTGTAACTCTGAGCTTATCCCAGATTACCTCCTGGTTCACCATGCCAGTTATGGCGGTTATGCCGTAGGCCGTGTCTTGGAAGGAGGAGGGCGTCTCGTAGTCGACCTTCTCTATCTGGTTTCTCACTTCCGTTATATACCAGTATTGGCTCGTGCCATCCCACGTTGCGGTTTTTCCACCTATCTCAACCGCTCCCTTGCTGGAGTCAAAAATCTCTTTGTCGTATTCGTAGCGTAGTTTCACCCAAATCACTACTTGGGCGCCTACATCCACCCTTCCGTCTCTGTCGCTTGTTCCATAGTCGTAGACCTCTATTCTATCCCAGAT
>CAZKUI010000057.1:5419-7417 GCA_964555905.1 uncultured Candidatus Bathyarchaeia archaeon
CTATCCCAGATTAGCTGTGGGGGCGTCTGCGTCTCCTCAAAGGCCGTGATTCCGTATTGGGTTTCCTCAGCGGACGAGACGGAAAACTCCAACCTCTTTACATCGCTTTCCGTGTGGGTGATGTAGAAATAGCCGCCTGTCGAGCTGTAGCTAGCCTTAACCCCATTTATGTAGACTACGTCTGCACCGTCCAATTGCGTTCCGTCATACCTCAGCTCAAGCTTGACCATAATGGTCTGCGTGGAACCCACGTCGCATCTTCCATCAGAATCAGAGACATCATACCAAGTCGTTACTATCTCGTCCCAGATGACCTCCTGAGCCCCAACCTCATCCACAACAGCAGTTATTCCATACACCACATCCTCAACATCCGTAACTCGGTAGTTCTGTGCGCAAACATTATTGTGAGAATCTGACAGCTCCCATCGATTTTCTGCACCGTTCCACGTCGCCTCCACGCCATTTATGTAGACCCTCCCGTCGCTGCTGTTAAAGAAACTGTCGTCGTATTCACGCTTAATTACAAAGTAGACGTAGACTGTTTCTCCTACGTTGGTTCTATCGTCTGTTGAGCCCTTACTCACGATTTTCAGCCTATCAACTATGACTGTTGGGAAACGCCCGGTCTCCTTCGAGTGGTCGCACACAACTGTATAGTTATAGGCTTTGACCTCCGACTCTGCGGGCGCACTTATAAGGAATGCACCACCTTCCAAGCTGTAGTCGTAGCCCTTATCTTCGCCACCAAGCCTAAGCGTTACGTGGTAATTCCCGTCCGGCGGCGGTATAGTCGTACCCTCATAGTAGACCTTACCGCTAAAGAGTAAAGTTTGCCCAGGGTTGCATCTCGTATCGTTCACGTCTAGGTCGGAAAATACTAGGTCGTTCTCCACGTAGTAGACTCCAGAGAAGAGGCTTTCATTATGGTTTTCATACTCGTCTAGGGCTGTTACGCTCACGTTTAGTGGATTTGTTGGGTTATCCCAATCCTCGCAGTCCCACGAGAAGGTAACATCGAAATGGAGAGTCCACCTGTTATCGCAGTGGCTCACAGCTCCATCCAGAGCTGTTATGTAGTTGTCTGGGTTGGAGATTATGGAGAATCCTGAGCTACTACTCCACAGTAATTTGACCTCACGACCTCCGGGGTCTAGTGTGAGGTAGACTTCCGACAGGTCTCCATCCTCGTCTGTAACCACGGTCTCAAATGTGTAGGGCTTCTTTTCAGATAGGCATCCCTTATCGCCAATCGAAGGATTAACAAGCCTAAGACTTTCGATCTTTGGTGGGCCGCTTAGCTTCTTTAGGGCGATAACCATGTCTTGGTAGTCATGAAGGCCTTCCCACTTGATGATATAGAGGTCTTCCCACCCGATAAGCCACAAATCCTCAGTCTTACTCTTAAACACCCTAACATGAATTTTAGGGCGTTTTTCCGGGTTTTTAGTTTTATTTGTATAAAATGTGCGAGAAGGAAAAGGCCATAATCTCTTTCGGTGAAGGAAGAGGCCATAATCCCTCTCAAGTCTGAAAGTTTTTGTTATTGGCGGTTTAACATAGCCCATTATCCACTTTCTACCCTCAGGGCCCTCGAAAATCACATCATAGTCTCCCGTCTCCTCAATATACCAACCCATATAATTTCTATTGTGAAAAATACTCCATTCCGCAAGAAGCTTCACTTCATATGCTCCGGGAGGGAAAACGAACACGTCTCTAGACAACTCTGTGAAATCGCTTAGGTCGTACCCACAATGTTCCAGAACCTCCTCCAAACTTGGCTCCAAAATTGACGCCGAACTTGGCTCACCTTTTACCGACGCCGGAGCTATGTTAAACGATAAAGTTATGATTATAATGAGTATGGCTGTTGTTATGAGCCAAGGATAGATCGATGATTTTGACATTCCTCTATAACTTTTGTATCGATTAAAGTTCTATAAAAAGATTACTACTGGTTCTTACCTAACCTTCGGCCCCGAGGTCTCTATTGCC
>CAZKUI010000058.1:0-7320 GCA_964555905.1 uncultured Candidatus Bathyarchaeia archaeon
CACCCGGGCCCGTCCCCCTCACCCTCGAGATGTCTACGCCGTGTTCCCGGGCGAGCCTCCTAGCCAGCGGTGAAATCTTTATTCTCCCCTCGGCTGGGGCTTCCCTCACGACGGCTTCCGCCGGCGCTGGTGCGGCTTCAACCCCCGCCTCCTTAACCTCCATCCTGGTGAGGGCCTCCTCCGCTTTCCTAACGGCTTCCTCCAATGCATCCTCGCTGTCCCCCGGCTCCCTTATGATGCATATCACCTGGCCCACCGGAACCTCCACGTTTGGTTGGACGATGATTTTGTGTATGGTTCCGGTTGCTGGGCTGTAGACCTCGTATGTCACCTTCTCGCTCATGACGGTTGCGACGAGCTCTCCCTCCCTAACTTCGTCTCCCTCCCCCTTCGCCCACTCAATGACCATGCCCCTATCCATGTCTACGTCCAGCCTCGGCATGATGACCTCCTTCACCAACCCACAGCACCCCACATCCTACAGGATTCCCCTCACCGCCCCAATTATGTCCTCCACGGTCGGCACCGTGAGCTTACCTAGGGCTGGGCTCACCGGAACCGGGACGTCCGGCGCCGCCACCCTCACCACCGGGGCGTCTAGGTAGTCAAACGCCTCCTCCATCACCCTAGCGGCTATCTCAGCCCCAACCCCACCGGTCTTCGGCGAGTACTCCACGACGACGAGGCGGTTCGTCCGCCTCACCGAGTCCATAATCGTCTCCCAGTCCATGGGCTTAACCGTCATGGGGTCCACCACCTCCACCTCCACGCCGTCCCCGCTGAGCCTCTCAGCGGCCTCCAGCGCCCTCGGCACCATGGCTGAAACCGCCACTATGGTGGCGTCGCTCCCCCTACGCTTCACATCCGCCTTCCCCAAGGGCGTGAGGTACTCGCCCTCCGGGACGGGCCCCCTCACCCTGTAGAGTATGTAGGGTTCGAAGAATAGGATTGGGGCCTCATCCCTAATGCTGGCCTTTAGGAGGCCCTTCGCGTCCCTCGGGGTGGACGGCGCCACGAGCTTCAGGCCTGGGATGTTGAGGAACCACGTGATGGGGACTTGGGAGTGGTCCCCGCCGTGTCCGCGGCCGTGCCCGACCATGGCCCTAACGACTATTGGAACCTTAAGTTGTCCTCCGCTCATGTACCGCATCTTAGCGGCGAAGTTCACTATCTGGTTCATGCAGTTCGCCAGAAAGTCCGCGTACATTATCTCAACCACGGGCCTCAGCCCGGTGAGGGCGGCTCCTATGGCGGCTCCAACGAAGCCCTCCTCGGATATGGGCGTGTCTATTACGCGCTCCGGGCCGAAACGCTCCAACAACCCCTTCGTAACGCGGTAGATTCCGCCTAGAACCGCCACGTCCTCCCCCATGACGATGACCCGCTCGTCCCTCTCCATCTCTTCGCGTAGGGCTTCGTTCAGCGCCTCCACCATGGAGAGCATCCTCTCCGCCATGCACCCACCCCCTAGTAGACAAACTCCATCAGCTCGTCCTCCGGTGGGTAGGGGCTCCCCACGGCGAAATCCACGGCATCTTTCACCTCAGCGTTTACCTTTGCTTCTATCTCGTTTATTTCGTCCACGCCGGCAATGCCTAGGGTCAAGAGTTGCCGCTTCAGCCTCTCTATGGGGCATTTCCTCTTCCACTCCTCCACCTCCTCGGCGGTTCTATACGCGGTTCCCGGGTCTCCGACGTGGTGGCCCAGCCATCGGTACGTCTTGCATTCTATGAGCGTTGGGGTTCCAGCTTGACGCGCCCTCTCCACCGCGGTGCGTGCGGCTTCGTAGACGGCTACCACATCGTTCCCGTCTACGATGTAGGAGGGTATCCCGTAGGCGCACGCCCTATCCGCGATGTTCTTAACGCTGGTCGACCTCTCCATGCTCGTTGACAGCGCGTACTGGTTGTTCTCGCAGATGAATATGACTGGAACCTTCCACACAGCCGCTAGGTTTAGCCCCTCGTGGAAGTCTCCTATGTTTGATGCGCCGTCCCCGAAGAAGCAGGCCACAACGCGCCCGGGCCTCAGCCTCTTCAGCGAGAGCCCCACGCCAACCGCGATTGGTATGTTGGCGCCAACGATTGGACAGGCGTAGAGAAGCCCGTGCTCTGGGCTGCAAACCCTCATGGAGCCCCCGCGTCCCCTGCACACCCCGTCCACCTTCCCTAGGATTTCCGCGGCGAGGCGGTTTAGTGGGACTCCCATGGCGACGTTGTGGGCGTGCCCCCTATGCGTCGTCAGCACGTAGTCGCCCCTCTCTAGGTTGGCGCACACCCCAGCGGCCACCGCCTCCTGTCCTATGTAGACGTGGGCTGAGCTGGGGACGAGCCCCCGCCTATAGAGGTTCGCGATTTCCTCCTCAAACCTCCTAATCCTGTACATCGTCTCGTATAGTTGGAGCAGCCTATCCTTCCCGAGTTCGCGTATCCTATCCTCTCTAACCGTTATCCACTTCGCGTAACCCACGTTCAGCCCTCCATCTCAGCCCTAATTTCTGGTGGAATCTCCCCCGTTAGCTTTGTGCATAGGAACTCCAACGGCTCATCTCCAACGTTAATTATCTGATGCGGCTCGCGGGACTCAATGAACATAACGCCCCCGGGCCCGAGGGTAACTTCGCTTCCACCGACCCGGAATAGGCCCCTCCCCTTCAGTATGTATATTTCGTGCTCGTGTTCGTGTCTTTCCATGCGTGTATAACCGTCTACATCTATGGTGAACAGGCGGAGTTGTAAGCGTTTAGCACCAACACCAGCATGTAGCAGATACTTCACCCTCACACCCCTATAACCAGAACGCCTCACCACATACTCCCTCACCCTGTCTACGCTCGTCACATACATGAACCACTCTCCCCCTAACTCCTCAACCGCATTTCAGCCAAGAGTGAAATAAGAATTTGGCCACGCATTTTACTAGGGTGTGATGCTCAGTTGAAGGTTGCCGTGTATTACAGCTTGGACGACATCCGCGTTGAGGACTGGCCGAGGCCGAGGGTTGGGCCCGGTGAGATGCTCGTTGAGATGCGCGCCTGCGGAATCTGCGGCTCAGACCTCATGGAGTGGTACCTGCGCGACAGGGCGCCCCTAGTCCTCGGGCATGAACCCGCCGGGGTTGTGGTTGAGGTCGGCGAGGGTGTGGAGAAGTTTAGGCCCGGAGACCGCGTCTTCGTCCACCACCACGTCGGGTGCCTATCATGCCACTACTGCACCCACGGAGACTTCACGGAATGCGAAACATTCAGGAGGACGCACCTAGACCCCGGGGCATTCGCAGAATACTTCAGGGTTCCCCAGCCGAACCTCCAACACGACAGCCTGAAACTCCCACGAAGCATCAGCTACGAGGAAGCCACGCTCATAGAACCCACAGCGTGCTGCATCATGGCCATAAACAAGTGCAAGATCATGCCGGGTGACACGGTGGCCGTAGTCGGCGCCGGGCCAGCGGGCGTGATTCTGGCGCTCCTAGCGAGATACCGGGGGGCCTCAACGGTTGTCATTAGTGACTTCGTGGAATATAGGCTTGAGAGGGCGAGGGAGCTGGGAGTGGACGTTGCGGTAAACCCAGCCCGGGAAAGCTTCGTAGACGCCGTTAGGGCTGAGAGCGACGGGCGCGGCGCCGACCTAGTAATAGTCACAGCCCCAAGCATTCAAGCCATAAAAGTTGGAATGGAAGCTTGTAGACGCGGAGGGCAGGTCATGCTGTTCGCCCCAACACCCCCGGAGGAAACGCTTGAGATAAGCCCGCACAAGCTGTTCTTCCACCAAATCTCGCTATTAACCTCCTACAGCACATCACACGTGGAAACACGCATGGCACTAAACATGATTAAGGCTGGGAGGATACCAGCGGAGAAGATAATCACCCACAAATTCCCACTGGAGAGGGTGGGTGAGGCCATGAGGCTCGCCGCGAGGAGCAAGGAGTGCCTGAAGGTGATAGTGACGAATGAATGAGGGGGTTTAGTTTTGCCGCTAGGCGGCAAAACATTATAGTTGGTTGTAAGTGTGGCAGTTCGGAGGTGTAGGCTTGGCTGAAGGGAAGATGAAAGCCGCCTACCTCTACGGCATACAAGACCTACGCATCATAGAAACGGACATCCCAGACATCGGCCCAGGCGAGGTTCTGGTCAGGGTTCGCGCGGCCACCACCTGCGGGACCGACGTGAAAATTTATAGGAGGGGTTACGTCGGCGGCATAATTCAGTACCCCCAACCCTTCGGGCATGAATGGGCGGGTGACATCGCCGAAGTCGGCGAGGGCGTAGACTGGCTCGAGGTTGGGATGAGGGTTAGGGGTGGGAATAGCGCCCCATGCTACCGATGCAGCATGTGCCTCGAGGGGAAGTATAACCTATGCGAGAATAGGGTTTGGCTTTGGGGTGCATACGCCGAGTACGTGAAGGTTCCAGCCCCGATAGCGCTCCACAACATGCACATCCTACCACCCCACCTAACCTACGAGGAGGCAGCCGTGACGGAGCCCCTCGCCTGCGTGGTGCATGGCCAGATAAAGGCCGGTGTGGGCGTGGGGGACGATGTCGCCATCATAGGGGCTGGGCCCATAGGCCTGCTCCACGCCCAGCTGGCGAGGGTTCGGGGTGCGCGTAAGGTCATCGTCAGTGACGTGGTGGAGGAGCGGCTGAGGATGGCGGAGAGGATGGGCGTAGACGTGGCAATAAACGCATCTGAGGAGGACGTGGAGAGGAGGGTGAAGGAGGAGACCAACGGGCTTGGCGCAGATGTCGTGGTAGAGGCGGTGGGCCTACCCCAAACGTGGATGCAAGCCCTAAAACTCGTAAAGAGGGGCGGAACAGTCCTAGAGTTCGGGGGCTGCCCCCCCGGGACGAAGATAGAGCTGGACACGGAGCTACTCCACTACGGGGAGGTGACGGTGCTGGGGACGTTCCACGCAACGCCGGAGGAGTTCACGAGGGCGTTTAACCTCATCGCCTCGGGGCAGGTGGACGCAAAATCAATAATCACGAGGAGGATGCCCCTCACCGAACTCAAGAAAGCCATGGAAATACTCTCCACATCCAAGACCGAGCTGAAAATTGCGATAATCCCGTAGACGGGTGCATCACTTTATAAGCGGGAGAACCCCGCCCACCATCCTCGCAAGCTCCTCAAGCTGCCCGGTGTATATGCCGAGGGCGAGGAATGAGAGGGCCAGCAGTAATATTAGCGATGCAACCACCCGACGACCCAAGGGATCCAAGGGGCAGCCCCCAAGCTACTCAACCGGGCGAGTTCCCCTTTAAGTCTTTCCTAAAGGGGGGCGTGGTGGGTTACTCGCCTTCCTCCACTATGCCGGCCAGCTCCATGGCCTGCCTCTTCTTACTCTCCAAGTCCGTTAGGGCGTATAGGGTGATGAGCTGCGCCATCGGCGAGCCCCCACCATGCCAGGCCCCCGGAGCGTGGGGCCCAGCCACCCACGTCTGCAGGAACTTAAACATGCGGATGCGGTGCTCCGGCGGGACGCCAGCCGCACCCTTCAGGTACTTCCTGAGGTATCCAGCCACCTCGGGGTTGCGTAGGTTCTTCAGGGATGGCAGAGTCACCGTTAATCCGCCTGAGATGTCTATGGCGTCCTTCAGCATCTCCATGAACCCGTAGGCGCTGGCTAGCTTGGCTACATTCGCCAACACGTGGTTCGGGTAGTAAGTCCCAGATTCAGCCCTCCAACCCTTCAGGGCGGCGGCCAAGCCACAGGCCCTCACCGTCTCCTGAACCCTAATCATGTCCGCCAATTCCACCCTGATGTTCGGGGCTCCAGCGAGACCATTATACTCGGCAATCGCGTAGGTCGCCCCAATAACCGACTCGGCGAAACCAACCTTACACCCAGCGCTGGACATCCGGTGGTTAGATGCAAAACGCAACACAAGCTCCCTCGTGAATGCTACCTCCCCGCACATGAAGACCCTATCCCACGGGACGAAGACATCGTCAAAGACCATGATAAACGTCTCCCGAACCCCATACTTCGGTATGCCGAGGTCCTCCGGGGTTTCAGCCGCCCTACGCTCCGCGTCCTCAGGCGTCTCCTGCATGATGTGCACCAGGCCCTTGGCGTTGCTGGGCACGGCGAATGCAACGGCGTATTCCTCCTCCCCCTCCCTCAGGGTTAGGCCTGGAACGACTATGTTCTCGTGGGCGGCGGCGGAGCCGCTCTGGTTCACCTTCGCCCCCCGGACCACTATGCCGTCGTCCCCCTTCTCCACCACCCGCACGTATAGGTCTGGGTCCTCCTGCTCCTTCGGCCTGAGCCTGCGGTTCCCCTTCGGGTCTGTGAGGGCTCCGCTGCATGCTAGGTCGTTTTCCTGAACGTACTTTAGGTAGTTGATGAACCTCGCGTGGTAGTTTGTTCCCAGCTTCTTATCCATCTCGTATGTGACGCTCTCTAGGGCGCTGAGGGCGTCGCAGCCGGGGCACCTGTAGCTGCAGGAGCCGATTTTCTGGCTGGTGAGTATGGCAAGCTCCATTCTTTTTTCCAAATCCTCTATGCTTCTGGGAATATGGTTAAACCTGTTCACCCTTTCTCCGGTTATGTGCGACTTCGCCGTCATTACCTCGCTGTACTTCGGGTTTTGAGCCAGTTGGTACGTCTTAGCAACGGAGTTTATGACTGGCGTGAGGTTCGGGTGTTCCAGTATGTTCTTAACTCGTTCCCCGGCCACGTAGACGGTTGGGTTCAACTCGCTTATGCTTTTGAGGTATTCATCCACCGTTTTCAGGGGCACACCTAACCACCGCTATGAAGTAGGGTAGGTGGTATGTGAATTTTTGGATTCGCCACGTGCCCGGCTAGATTTCTATTATGTCCCCGGTGGATGGAGGGCGGCATTTCTCCCCGAAGGCTTCCATGAACGCGTTCACCGCCTTGAGCCCCGTGCAGTGGCAGGGGGCGAGTAGGTCCGGGTTTAACCGCCTGAGCTCCTCAACCGTTCTGCGTATTCTTCCTTCGCTTGCGCCTATGAGGTGGAACCCGCCTATGACGGCTTTTACCCTGTCTACGCCCATAAGAGACTTCGCGTGGATCACCGTGTTCACCACGCCTGAGTGGGCGCACCCCGTGAGTACAATTACGCCCTCGTCCCCCTTGATGACCAGCGATTGGTCGTCCGGCATCTCATCCCTCACGAATATGCCGTCCGCCACCGTCCAGAACTCCTCAACCCCCTCAAAGGACGTAGACCTCTCTACCTCCCCCGTGGTAACCACCCCCTCCGCCAACTTCACGGGACCCTTAGCGAGCACGAGGACGCCGCCCGCCTCCTCCACCTCCCTCATCGTGGGGCCACCCATATAT
>CAZKUI010000059.1:0-7065 GCA_964555905.1 uncultured Candidatus Bathyarchaeia archaeon
CTGCGGAGCAGCCCCTTAGCCGGTCCCCCAGCCGTGTGCGTCTCCACCCTTATGTCCCCCTCCATGGCCATCATGGCCCCAGCCTCGGATGTGACGCTCTCCCCGGGCGCCAAGTAGACCTTTAACGCCGAGTATGCCGGTTGTCCTATGATTTCGTATTCCATCTTCGCCACCTAAGTTCACCCTTTTATCAGCGTGATATTAAGGTTTTGTAGACGGGAAAAGAATTAATACTCCACAGCACCCGTAGATACAAGGTAAGCTGGGGGTCGTTTCCTTTGGCAACTTGGATTCTCACGCATGGAGACGCGGACGGCGTCTGCTCGGGGGCTATCGCCCTAGCCGCCAACCCCGAAGCCCACGTATACTTCACCCACCCATCCGGCTTGCTGGAAGATTTAGGTGTCGTGGAGTTGGGAGACGAGGTCATCATATGCGACATAGCCCTGCCAGATGACGTAGACGGGCTATTGAAGCGCCTAACCGCCCTAGCGGAGGAGGGGCACGTTACCTACATAGACCACCACCCCCTCCCACCGTCCCTAGACCCAGCCAGAATCCCCGGGGAGTTCGTGCATAACGTGGAGGTGTGCGCCTCAGAGCTGACGTACGTACACTTCCGCGAGTCCATCCCGAGGGATATGGAGAGGGTTGCGATTTACGGCGCCATAGGAGACTACGCCGACGACACCCCATACATCCAACGCCTACTCCAAGACTGGGACAGGAGGGTGCTGTACTTCGAGACGGGGATACTGCTCCAGGCGCTGGATGCGATTGGCAGAAACTACGAGAGGAAGAGGGGGATAGTTTGGCTGCTCTCCGAGAACGCCCCACCGAGCTCCGACGAGGAGCTGGTGAAGCTGGCCCTGAAGCAGTCGAGGAGGGACGAGGAACTCCGGCTTAGGGTCCGCAGGGAGGTGAAGGTTATGGGCGATGTCGCCTACGTGTTGGATTTGGGGGGCTCAGCTGGGAAGGCAGCCGTCTACGCGAGGGCATCCGCCGGAACCCTAGTCGGCCTAGCTGGGGAAACGAGGGAGGAGAAGGGGGTCATAGACATGAGCCTCCGAGCCCTAGAAGGCGTAGACCTAAACATCATACTGAGGGAGCTGGCACCGAAGTTCGGGGGCTCCGGTGGAGGACACCCAGTAGCCGCTGGGGCGAGAATCCCAAGGGAGAAGTTCATGGACTTCCTCAGGGCGCTGAGCGAAGCCATTAAACGGCAGACCGCCGCCGAAACCCTAACTTAAACCCCTTAAGAAACGCGCTATGCGGCTTACACCCTCCACGACCTGCGGGAGGGGACACGCGTACGAGATTCTTATGTGGTATTCGCCTCCGGGTCCAAACATGGAGCCCGGCATCACGGAAACCCCGGCCTTTTCCCTCAAAGCATTAGCTAGGGAGGTGGAATCCCACCCGTATTCCGAGAGTTCCGGAAACAGGTAGAATGCACCCCTAGGCTTGGTCAGCCTAACTCCCTCAAGCTCCCCAAGAATCTCCATGGCCGCTCTCCTAGCCTCGTCGCACCTCCTAACAAGCTCCTCCACGCACTCCTGGCTTCCCCTCAGGGCCTCGGCGGCTGCCACCTGCACGAAGGATGAGGGGCAGGTTGCGATTATCAGCTGAAGCCGGGCCATCTCGTCTATGAACTCCCTCGGGGCCAGGATGTAGCCTATCCTCCACCCGGACATGGCGTACGTCTTGGAGAGGCTGTTCACCACTATGGTTCGACCCCACATGCCGGGAAGCGTTGCGATGCTGACGTGCCGCGCCCCATCGTAGAGTATGCTCCTGTATATCTCGTCGGAGAGGATGAGGAGGTCGTGGTCTACGGCTATGTCCCGCAGCAGCTTTATGGCGTCTACGTCGAGGACGCCTCCGGTGGGGTTGTGGGGGCTGTTCACTATGAGCATTCTGGTCTTATCGCTTACAGCCTCCTTTAGCGCCTCCTCCACCCCCGCGTCCACGCGGTACTCGTCCCCGAAGTTCACGTAGACGCATCTCCCACCGACGAGCCTCACAGCCTCAGGGTAGACGAACCAGCAGGGGGACGGGACTACCACCTCATCCCCGGGCTTGACGAACGCCAACAGCACCAAGTATATGGCGAAGGACGCCCCGAGGGTCGCCATGACCTCCCCATCCGGGTCTACCTCGAGGCCGATGCTCCCCTCTCTCTCCGCAACCGCAGCCCTAAACTCAGGTAGACCCCTGCTCTCCGTATAGTGCGTGTAGCCGCCTCTGAGCGCCCTGTACGCCGCCTCAACTATGTGAGGCGGGGTTGGGAACGCTGGGTCGCCTAAGTCTAAGTGGATAATCGACCTGCCACCCTCTCGCATCGCACTCTCCTATGCTAATATGCCAGCTCGGTCTTTTGAACGGTTACTCGGTCTTCCTTAGGACTATGTCGATGGTGGAGACGTTCCTCACGTTTCCCTCCCGGTCTACGGTCTCCGTCCCAATCTTGATCTCCTTCACTTCAACCGTCTCTAGGAACTTACGCCGAATAACCTCCGCCACGTCCACCGCCTTGGATATGTTCCTCCCCCTCGCCTTCAGCGTAACCTCGCTGGCACCCCCGCTAAACTGGAGTATCGTAGCCAAGACGTACGTCATCACGGGTTTCCTACCGATGAATACAGTCCCACTAACAGCCTCCGCCCCAGACATGCCAGCGAACCTCCCAACTAAGTCTGTAAAAAAATGTTATTAAGGCTTAGCTGGACTCCTCCAACAGCCACTGAAGGGGTATGTCTTGGTAGGTTCCGTCTGGAAGCGTCCTCCGTATGGTGATTGGAAGCACGCCGAGCTCCAGCTCCTTCAGCGCGATCTCTATCGGGTCCTTCGGGATATCCTCTGGGGGTAACAACACCGGCGCCCCCATGGATATCTGGAGGGCCCTGGCGCCGACGATCCTCGCCTTTTCAAACCTCGTGAGCCTCGGGGGTCCTATGAGTATTTTCGGTCTCTCTTTGGTGGTAATAAATGTGGGGCTAGAACTCCGTTCCACCAAATTCCTCCTCAGACGGTTTCTTCGGGCCCTTCTCCTTTATCTTAGCCGCCGCGATGACGTCGTCTATCTTCAGTATCATGGACGCCGCCTCAACCGCTGACTTAATCACCTGCCTCTTCACCCGAAGCGGCTCCACAACGCTTAGCTCCCACATGTCCGCCGGCTTCCCGCTGAAGACGTCTACGCCAGCCCATAGGTTACCCTTCTCGTGCATCGCCGTAAGCTCCGAGACGACGTCTATGGGGTCTAGCCCGGCGTTCTCCGCTAGGGTGACGGGTATCGACTCTAGGGCGTCGGCGAAGGCGAGGGCGGCTAGCCTCTCCTTCCCGGCTAGGCTGTCGGCGAACCTGCGTATTCTCCTAGCGAGCTCCAGCTCCGGGGCTCCCCCGCCAGCTAAGATTGCCGGCTCCTCCACTACATCCCTCACCACGCAGAGGGCGTCGTGGATGGAGCGCTCCGCCTCGTCTACGATCCTCTCGCTCCCACCCCTTATGAGTATGGTGACCGAGTGGGGGTGCTTGCAACCCTCAACGAAAACCATCTTGTCCTCGCCCACCTTGCGCTCCTCCACCACGTCCGCGTAGCCTAGGTCCTTCTCGGCGAGGTCGTCTATGTTCGTGACGATGCGGGCGCCCGTTGCCTTAGCGAGCTTCTCCATGTCGGACTTCTTCACGCGCCTAACCGCGAGTATGCCAGCCCTAGCCATGAAGTGCTGAACCATATCGTCTATACCCTTCTGGCAGAAGACCACGTTAGCGCCGGCCTCCCTAATCTTATTCACCATGCGCCTCATCATCTCCTCCTCCTCGCGGAGGAACTCCTCCATCTGCTCCGGGGTTTCGATGTGTATCTTCGCGTCGAATTCTGTTTTTTCTACTTCTAGTGGGCAGTTTAGTAGTGCTATTTTTGCGTTTTCTATTCTCTTTGGCATGCCCGGGTGAACAACCTCCTTATCTATGACGACGCCGTCAACGAGCTTCGTTTCGGTGAGCGCCTCTCCAGCCTTCTTCTCCACCTTCACGTCGTCTACGTCCACCCTTAGCTCCCCGTCTACCTCCCTAGCCACCTTGAGCACGGCGGAGACGACCATGTCAGCCAAGTGCTCCCTATGCTCAGCCACCAGCTTGCTGGCCATGGCGGTCATGGCAACCTTCTTCAGGGCTTCCCTATCCCGCGCATCCACCTTAATCGCGATCTCGTCTAAAACCTTCAACGCCTCCTCCGCAGCCTTCCTGTAACCATCTATGATGATCGTTGGGTGCACGTTCTTCTCAATGAGTTCCTCAGCCTTCCCCAGAAGCTCCCCGCAGAGGACGACGACCGTAGTCGTTCCGTCCCCGACCTCGTCGTCCTGGGCCTTGGCGACCTCAACCATCATCTTGGCGGCTGGGTGCTCCACGTCCATCTCGTCTAGTATCGTCCGCCCGTCGCTGGTGATGGTTACGTCACCGAAGCTGTCTACGAGCATCTTATCCATGCCCTTCGGCCCCAGGGAACTCTTAACGGCCTCGGCAATCACCCTCGCCGCCATGATATTTGCGCGCTGCGCCTCCCTCCCGACACTCCTCCTAGTACCCTCCCTTAGTATAAGAACCGGAACTCTAGCTACTTCTGCAGCCATAGATAATCACCTCATATTCGCGGGAAGTAAGAGAAAGAGCGTTGGAATATAAACCTTTCTGTGAAGTGGGGTGCTATTATGTTGAGGCTTAATGGAGAAATGCTACCTAGGATGAATCTAATTCCAACAGTAGTCGTTTGGTACTGCGGGCTGTAGGCGAGCGGCTTCTCACTCTTCTATCTTCTTCAGCTGCTGCTGATACATCTCTATCAACTCTTTCTCGGTGGTTGCGTCCTCAGGGGCTTTGTCATCCCTTATTCTACCCGTGAACTTCGGGAACCTTAGAGCTAAGCCCGAGCCCTTCCTCACCGCGTCCATGCCGCATGGATACGTGGGCGAGAGCGTGATTTCGCTCGCGATCACCTCTATGACTATTTTCGGGATGAACCACACGTCCGGCTTTACGTCCCCGACGACGACCCTCGGATGCCTGTGCGGTATCTTGTATGGCTCCAGCAACTTCGGGAAGTTTTCTAGGTCCTCGTCCGTGAAGCCCGTCCCAACCTTCGTGGTCGCCTTGAATACATCGTTTTCCGGGTCGTAGGCGGCGAGTAGGAAGGCTCCGTACTTCCCAGCCCTCCTCCCGCGCCCGTGGAAGGCGCCTATTATGACTAGGTCTATGGTGTCCGTTAGCTCCGCTTGGTACTCACGCTTCAGCTTTATCCACGCGTACTCCCTAGCTCCGGCCTTATACTCGGCCTTCAAGTCCTTCACCATGAGCCCCTCGCACCCCTCCTGCACGGCGTGCTCGAAGAACCTCTCCATCTCCTCCGGGTCGTCCGTGATTATGGATGGTATGACCTTCACGTAATCGTCTTGGACTATGAGCTTCTCTAGGAGCTTCCTCCGCTCTATGTACGGCTTCACGGTGTAGTCTTCACCGTCTACGTATAGAACGTCGAACATGAACAGGCTGACGGGGTACTCCTTCATGGCGTGTTCTATGCCGTACTTCCTCCGGCGGTGCATGAGCTCCTGAAAGGGCATGAGGTCCCCTGTGTCGGGGTCTACGGCCACCGCCTCGCACTCAACTATCGCCTCCTCAGCCTTCACGTGGGTCTTCGCCAACTCCACGGCGTCTGGGAACTGCTCCGTGAGGTTCTCAAGCCTCCTAGAGAATATGCGAACCTCGTTCCCCCGTTTGTGGATTTGCATGCGAAGTCCGTCCATCTTCCACTCCGCCGCGCACCTTCCAATCTTCTCAATTATCTCCTTCGCCGTTGTGAGCCTCTCAGCGAGCATGGGCCTTATGGGTCTACCAACCACAATCCTAAACTCCTTAACGCCGTCGAGGCCCTTCTCAGCCACAGCCTCAGCCACCGCACCCAAGTCGCTACATATGTTATACGCCCTCTCCAAGAGGGGCCTGTTCTCACGCCCCCCAGCGTAGGCAGCCGCCAGGGCGTCCAACACCGTCATGTCGGCTACGCCAAGCCTGAGCCGCCCGGTCACCATCCTCAGGATGTACTTGGCCTCCTTTGGGGTGGCGTCTGTCAATAGGCCGGCCAGCCACCGAACCTTCTGGTCTATGGAGCCGGGGCCCGACGCCTCCGCTATCTTGTATAGGGTGCTGTAGACCCTGCGGACTGTTAGGGGCTCCCGGAAGAGCGTGGCCTGCCCCTTCTTCTCTAGGAGGCGCTGGGCCGTCGTCCCCAAGTCCCCGGTCTTCTTGTAATCCTCTTCCACCTGCTTGGCGGGGCGTCCGGACGCGAGTGAAATAGCCCTTATGGCGAGTTTATCGGCGATTCCGAGCTCAACTCCCATGTAGTCTGGGCAGAGCTTCCCAGTTGTGAGGTAGACGACTTCCTTAATGACGTCTGGGGGGGTCTTCTTTAGGAGTTCAACGAGTAGGTCGGTCATTTCCAGCCTCTTTGTGGTAGCCTCTATCTTCTCGTAGGCGTCGGCGACTACCGAGAACTTCAACCCTCCTCCCCGCCTCCTAGTTGGGCGGCGGGGGTATTAAGGGTTAGTTGATGGATGCCAGCCAAACCTCACGGCGGCAACGCCGCACCTTTTTCGGGTATGACGCAACTCCGCGACCGTAGACGGGTCCAACTAGGGATTATCCAGCCTCCCGGGGAGGCCACGCGTACAGCCAAACCCAGACCGGGGGCCACCAGAGGAACGGCCAAACCCACCACAGGTACGGAACCGCGTACCCCCTATACGGCCAAACGGAGAAGATGAAGCCGCACTCCCCACATCGGATAACCCCGTGGCCTAGGTTCTCTAACTGCTTGGAGCCGCATTTTGGGCATGAAAGCTCCTTAATCAACTCATTTATGCTTGGCATCTGCGCGTAAGCTATGGATGGAGCCCTTAACGCCCTGTAAAATACGAAGATGAATGGAATGAACGTGATGATAATCACCGCGATGAACAAGGCAACAAATAGGTATAAAATGAGCTCCATACCACCACCCACTTG
>CAZKUI010000060.1:0-6836 GCA_964555905.1 uncultured Candidatus Bathyarchaeia archaeon
TGACGCCGCTTGGGGCTTCCACGAGGCTGGTGTCTACGAGGAGCACGCCCCCCTCGCGGAGCAGTGGCAGGTTCTCCCTGAGGGCGTCGGGGTTCAATGCCACGAGGACGTCGCACCTCCTCACGAAGGGGTAGTTTATGCGTTTATCCGAGATGATGACCCCGCTCCACACGGGCGTTCCACGAACTCTCGCCCCGTAGCTCTGCGTTTGAGCCACGTACTTCCCCTCTAAAGAAGCCGCTAAGCCCAGAATGCGCCCAGCTAGGACTATCCCCTGACCGCCAACACCAACTATCAGAACTTCGACTTCACCCAAGGAAGCCACCTCACCATCAAGCTAGAGACGACAAAAGCGGATGCTAGGGAGGTGAACACCACCAGCGCGGCGGACGCTGGAGCCACAAGCCAAGGCCAGGCGGCGGCATCCCCAACAGCCAGCAGGCCCAAAGCTGCAAGGGAAGCGGCGGGGAGCAACCTACGGGGTGCCTTCACGTGGATGTTGCGGCTGCGAAGCCAGAGTAGCAGCGGCGTGAGGAGCGGGGTGAGGTAGACGGCGCCTAGGAGGGCGCTGGCGAGCACCCCAGCCGCCACCACCCCAACCTCCGGGCTAAAGGAGAGTAGGCGGTAGACGGGTATGGATACGCGGAGTACACAGATGAGTGGGTAGAGGAAAAGGCGCGTAGCCGCCCTCAGGGGCGGGTTACGGGCTATCAAATCGGCGATGGGAGGGCTGAAGCTGTAGTACCACGCGTTGAAGACCCGCATGAAGCAGGCGCCGGCGAAGGTGGAGTAGACCACGCCGTCCCTGAAGTCCCTGAGGAGTTGGACCTCCGGCGCCAGCTCCGAGCCATAGGTAGCGGTGGCGATGATGCACCCCCTCCTCTTCTTAACCTCCAACGTGATGGTGGTATTACGGCTTAGCTCCCCACTGACGCCCACAACCGTAATCGTGTAGGTTCCCACAGGCGTTTCCTCACCAACTGATATGGTGAGTATGGACGGGAATGGCGGTAAACCCGACTCGGGCTTAAAATTGTAGGATGCACCCTCCGGAAGCCCCAGCAGGCTTAAGCTCACCTCCTCCGGGGTTCCATTACGGAGGCAGACGTTAATCGTGTACCCAACGGAGCCACCCTGAGCTACCTCCCTTCTGTCTGGCGACGCAGCTAAGCTGAAGTCGAATGGCGCCTGTGGGGACGGAGTGACACCCAAGAGGGAGTCTATCTCGTCCATGAGGGTGGAGCTCTCCGTAACGCCCACGTGCTGGTATCGGATGTATCCGTTTTGGTCTATGATGAATAACGTCGGGATGTATTGGATGCCGTACTCCTCTGATACGCCAGAGGTGTCCCTAGCAACCCTCCATAAAATTCCATGCTCATCCCTGAACTCCCTGAGCAGCTGAACCGTGTCGTGGTCTGGGTCTACGCTGATTGATATGATGGCTATCTCCCCCCCATACGCGTGGTATACCTCGCGGAGGTGCGGAATTTCGAGGATGCACGGCTTACACCAAGTGGCGAAGAAATCCAACAAAACTACACGACCATGGTAGTCGCTGAGGGAGAAGGTTTCCCCGTCTATGTCTACTAGGGTGAAGTCCGGGGCTGGCTTGTAGACGCCCGGAGTGGGGACTGAGGACATTAGGAGGGCGGAAATAAGAAGCGGCGCCACGAGGACGGGACTCACCCTCAACCCCGCATTCCCCCGAATCCATCAACCTTGAATTCTAATAAAACTTCCTAAAGTCCACCCTCACTAAACACACCAAAAGGGTTAAGTGAAATCGTTAGAAAAGAGAAAACGTGATGAAGAAATCTTTAGCCGCCATTCTGACCATTATAATAGTCCTAATAGTCTTGAGATGCGTATATAACATCGTTAATCGCGCACCATCCACCACCAGAAATTATAGGCAGAGTATGCGCGACCTCATCCAAGGCATCAGCGCCTATGCGAAGGGAATCAAACCGAGCTTTATCGTCATCCCACAGAACGGGGAGGAACTACTAACGAGAAATGGGAAGCCGAATGGCCCCCTCTCGCATAAATATATCAGGGCGATTGACGGCGTCGGACGGGAGGAACTCTTCTATGGATACTCCAACGATAACGAGCCGACACCAAAATCCATACGAAACTCCATGCTCCCCCTCCTAGACATGGCGGAGAGCAACGGCGTCGAGGTCCTCGTCATCGACTACTGCTGGACCCCATCTTTTGTAGACGACTCCTACAAACGGAACTCCGCTAGAGGTTACATATCATTTGCAGCTGACCACAGGGAGCTGGACGACATCCCGGCTTATCCGCCAGAACCCTATAACGCCAACTCCCTCAACGTCACCTCTTTAAAAGAGGCGAGGAACTTTCTCTACTTGATTAACCCGGGTCTATTCCCAGATAAAGACTCCTACCTAAACGCTTTAAGGGAGACAAACTACGACGTTCTCATCATCGATTTGTTCTACAATGGCGAGGAACTAACGCCGGAAGATGTTGCAAGTTTGAAGACCAAGGCAAATGGGGGTTCACGCCTAGTAATCGCCTATATGTGCATCGGTGAGGCGGAAGACTACCGATATTACTGGCGAGAAGAGTGGGAGACGAACCCGCCTCCATGGCTACTAGAGGAAAACCCGGATTGGCCCGGTAGCTACAGGGTGTGTTATTGGGATGCCGCATGGCGGGAAATCATCTACTCCTATCTGGATAAAATTCTTGATGCGGGCTTTGACGGCGTCTACCTCGACGGCGTCGATGCATTTGAGTATTTCGAGAATCTATGAGGTGGTAACGAATTAGGGGACTTCCACGCTGAGGGCCCCTGTTGGGCATTCCTCCACGCAGACGCCGCACCTGATGCAGTCTGTGGAGACGCCGATGTCCTCAAGTTTCTCTATGTTCATGGGACATTTCTGGAGGCATCGACCGCATCTGGTGCATTTCTCCTCATCTAGCCGTATGGTGATTAGGCTGAGGCGGTTTAG
The DNA here is from genome assembly GCA_964555905.1 of uncultured Candidatus Bathyarchaeia archaeon. Classification (GTDB taxonomy): domain Archaea; phylum Thermoproteota; class Bathyarchaeia; order EX4484-135; family B24-G1; genus CAZKUI01. The sequence goes on from CAZKUI010000060.1 coordinate 2,991, forward strand.
TGGACCGAGGAGCGAAGCCACTGGGCATATGTAGCTACACCAGATTCTACCTGCCAGCACGAACAGGGCGACTGCAACGGCTAGGGTGAGCATGTGGATTTGGAAGTAAACGCCCATAGGGGTGTGCGGGTTTAGGAGCCTGTAGGGTATGGCGGCGAAGAGACCCCCAGACGGGCAGAGCTTACAGAATATCGTATCCACGGTCAGCCAAGTTGCGGCTAGAACCAGCGCCAAAAACACGTATTTTACATACCACCTCGGCCTAGGCCTAAACCGCCTACCTCTGACAGCTCCCAGCAGCTCTTGGAGGGCTCCGAAGGGGCACGCCCAGCCGCAGAAGCCCCTCCCCGCGATAGCCCCGTAGACTCCGAGGCTCCCGGCTAGGTAGAGTGGGAGCCTATGGAATATGATGAAGTTCTGTAGGACGCCTATGGGGCAGGCGAAGGATGCGAGGGGGCAACCGTAGCAGTAGAGGACGGGGCAGATTAAGCCCGTCTTCAGCCACGGGGCGACTCCCATGTTCCAGATGGCGAGGAAGATTAATTGAACGGCAACCCTGAGCTTCCGAATCTCCATGTCAGCCAATCCCCACGCAGGACGTGCAGACGAACCTCACCAAGACCGCCGCGAGGTTATAGTCTCCTAGGAGGACGCCCAGAAGGAGTAGGGCTACGGATATCAGCAGGGGTACGAGGCGGGTGGCCTTCAACGCTGCGTCACGTCCATAGTTAGGTGTCTACGGATTTACGGGTTTCGTCGGGGTAGCCCCTTCTCATGAGTTCTAGGAGCGTGGGTCTCCGTCTACGGGTGAACTCCCCGACCACGAACCTCCCCCTCAGCTCCTCGGGGCTCATGCCTTTGGCTTCGTCAACCCCCACGGAGTTCTCCCTGAACCAGCGGAGCATATCCCCCACCTTCATGCCCAGGCGCCTCCCGAAGTTCGTGGGGCACTGGCTGACGACCTCAACGAACGTGAAGCCCGTCGTTCCGAGAGCCGCCTTGAACGCCTCCTTCATCTCCCTTGGGTGTGCCGTCGTCCACCGGGCTGCGTAGCTGGCGCCAGCTGCCGCCACTAACTGAGCCATATCTAGGGGGTGTTCAAAGCACCCGGATGGCGTGGTTGTGGTCCTGGCGCCGAGCGGCGTCGTTGGGGCCACCTGCCCCCCGGTCATGCCGTAGACCATGTTGTTCACCATGACGACGTTTATGTCTACGTTCCTCCTAGCGGCGTGGATTAGGTGGTTTCCTCCAATGCCAGCTAGGTCCCCATCACCCCCAAAGACGACCACCGTTAACTCCGGTCGGATGAGCTTCACACCCGTCGCCACCGGTATGCTCCTCCCGTGCGGCGTGTGTATTGAGTCCGCCTTGAAGTATGGGGATGGAATCCAAGCGGCGCACCCTATCCCACTGCAGAAGACGAACCCGCTGAAGTCCTCGTGCCCAAGCTCGTAGACAGCCCGGAGGAAGCAGTTAATGATCGTGAAGTTCCCGCACCCGGGGCAGAAGGGGAGCCTAAGCCCCTCCCGCAGATACGCCCTAACCGAGAATTCAGGCACCACGCACCACCCCCAGAACCTCCGACAAAAGCTCCTCGGGCGTAATCATCTCGCCACCCCCAACCTTATTCACGGGAACAACCCGGGCGTCGCCGCCAGCGACCCTCTCCACCTCCAAGACCAACTGCCCCAGATTCAGCTCTGGGACGAAAACCACCTCGCACGCCTCGGCGAGTTCCCTAATCGGCTTCTCCGGGAGAGGCCACAGCGTCCTCAGGCGTATATGCCCCACCCTTAATCCCTTCTCCCGCGCCATCTCTACGCACTCCTGCACGGAGCGGGATGTGCAACCATAGGAGACGAACCCCACATCGCATTCATCTACCCCATACGCCTCGTAGTCCGCGATCTTCTCGGAGTTGCGCCTAATCTTACCCACAAGCCTCGTAACCAGCCTCCTATGCACCTCGGGGTCCCTCGTGAAGCGGATTCCAGCCTCGTTGTGGGTTGAGCCGGTCACGGCGACGTTGAAGCCGTCCCCAACCCTAGGCATGGGAGGCACATCCGCACCCCCGAAGAACATCGCGTCACCGGGCTTCGGTCTACGCCTGTCTACCACTTTTATTTCCTCGGGGGTGGGGATGCGTGCCGTCTCGCGCAAGTGGGCTGTGGTTTCGTCAGCCAATACTATTACCGGCGTTCTGTACTCCTCCGAGAGGTTGAACGCCCTAACCGTTAGCGTGAACATCTCCTCAACGGAGTTCGGGGAGAGGACTATGGACGCGTAATCCCCGTGGGTGCCCCACCTCGACTGCATCACATCCCCCTGCCCGCACTTCGTCGCCTGCCCCGTGCTCGGTCCAAGCCTCTGGACATCCACTATGACGCACGGGGTTTCAGTCATGAAGGCGTAGCCTATGCCTTCCTGCATGAGGCTGAAGCCCGGCCCGGAGGTGGCGGTCATCGCCTTCGCACCAGCCCAGCTGGCTCCGATAACAGCCCCCATGGACGCGATTTCATCCTCCATCTGGATGAAGATGCCGCCGACCTCCGGAAGCCTCCTCGCCATATACTCGGAGATCTCGTTGGCTGGCGTGATCGGGTAGCCTGCGAAGAATCGGCATCCGGCGGCTATTGCACCTTCCGCGCACGCCTCGTTCCCCTGTAGGAAGCGAACCGACGGCAACGCCCAACAACCCCACGCTAGCCCTTTAGGCGGATCACGAATATTGGTGTATCGTCCAGAACCCTTTTAATTGGATGGGGCTTCATTACTACGGTAGCTGTGAGGTAGACGGGAAGTGCCCTACTGCCCGGTGTGTGGAGCCCGCGTGGAGGAGGAAGACCGCTACTGCTGGAACTGCGGCGCACCCCTAGAACCAGCCTACATGCCGAGCAGGAAGCCCGTTCAGCCCCCCTCAAGCCTACCAAGCGCCATAGGTGAGGCGTTCGCAAGCCTGGTCAGGCCCTCCCCACCGATCATGCACCCCTCCATCGCCGTCTACGAAAAACGACCACCCTACACCCCAACCAGAAAGTACCTCTACATAGGGATTATACTCACGGTGACGGGCCTAACGCTAATCACGTTAGGGCGGTGGACTAGGTTCATAGGCTTCACCATAGCCGCGTTCACAAGCCCCATACTCCTACTCATCTGGATGTACAAAAACGACAGATACGAGCGGGAGCCCATACCCCTCATCGCCCTAACCTTCGGCTGGGGTGTCGTATCCGCCTTCCCAGCCCTCCTGATAAACACGTTCCTCGGGTGGCCGCCGCCATTCGCCGCCCTCGCCGAGGAACCCCTCAAGATTCTAGGCGTCTACTGGCTCGCCACGCACAAAACCCTAGGAAAGGAGTTCAACGACCACCTAGACGGCATGGTCTACGGGGCGGCGGCCGGGGCGGGGTTCTCCGGCGCCGAAAACCTACTCTACCTCATCCGCTTCGCACCCCTAATCGGGGCGCCACTCATCATACTCATCCGCTCCATAACCCCGATAACCCACATAATCTGCACGGGCCTAGCCGGAAGGAGCCTAGGCCTAGCGAAGGTGCGCAGGGGCTACGTCCAACCCAGCGACCTAATACCGGGATTGCTAGTGGCCATAACATTCCACTCCCTCTGGAACGCCGCAGGCATCCTCAGCCTACTAATACTACTCCCAATATACCTCGCAACCTTCATCAAACTGGCAAGGGAAGCCGTAAGAGACGAGGTACTATGGGGATACGCAAGCGGATACGCACCAGTAGAACCGTAGACAAACCACCGCAAAGATTTTGTGAAGCCACAATAAAACTAAGCCATGGCGGCCGTGGTCTAGTCTGGTCTAGGACTCAG
>CAZKUI010000061.1:0-6771 GCA_964555905.1 uncultured Candidatus Bathyarchaeia archaeon
GGATTTGAACCCGGGTCGCCGGCGTGGAAGGCCGGAGTCCTAGTCCAGGCTAGACTACGGCCGCTAAGTGTTTCTTGGGAATGGGGCTGGATTAAAGTGTTTTGGTTAGGCTTCTTAGTTTTTGCACTTCTGAGAGGTGTCTTGCGGTTCTGATGGTGGCCCCGTCTACCTCGTATACTTTGCCCTTCTCTATCACGTAGTGGTGGATTTCAATTTCTGCGCCGGTTAGCCTGCGGCTCTGTTGGATGGCGAAGTGGAGTTGTATGCAGTGTGGGGAGCCGTCCATCGTGAGTACGGAGATTTCCCTCGGCCTCGCCATCATTAATATCGTAGACAGCTTGAAGCCCACGTCGTTTATGTGCTCCTCGGTGAGGCAAACGCTGAGTGCCACCCGGCCGTCGCGAAGTTCCCTCAGGATTTCCGGGTGCTCCTCCTCGATGCACCGACTGTATAGGAGGATGCGGGCGTCCCTGAGCTTCCCAGCGTTCACGCTGGTTGATAACAGCCGGGTGCTCAAACCGCACACCTAGTATGCTCTCCATACCTTCTCGGATTTCACCCCTTCGTAAAGTTTATCTAGAAACCTGACATGAACGGGTGAACGCTAATCCTTCCCCATCTCGGCGACCCTTTTCTTCTGGATTGATAGTGCCCTTTCGTATTCGTAGATTATTCTTGATGTCACCGTCCACGCGTCTAGGGTTTCCGGGTCTATGGCTATTAGTTCGTCGGCGAGGTTCGTGGTTTCCTCCGTGAAGTGGCCGTGTGGGAACCCTCCCACGAGCACTGCTGGTTTTTCCTGCTTTGAGATGCGTGAGACGGCTTCCTCCACCGTCTGCGGTTCTCCTATCCGGGTGAAGGCAGCCACCCAAGTCGGTTTTACACGTTCTAGGAGCGCTCCGAGGCTCTCCTCCCTGATTTGGAGTAGGGGCTGCCCACGTGGGGGAACCCTACCAACCTTGAAGAGTTGCTCCATGAGCCCGACGAACCTCGGGTAGCTCCTCGGCAACCTCACCTGCGGGTCTACGTCTATCACGTAGCCGCCTTGGGTGTGAACGTAGACCCTGAGGAGGCCCTCCATGTTTAGGGGTGTGCCGAGGGCCTCCAGCAGGGTGAAGTGAACTATGTCCGGGCGTCCCCTCTTGTTGGAGTTTGGGAGGTTTATCATCGCCCTGTGGTGGTAGGAGCGGTCGAGCAATATTTCACCCGGGGTTTTACCTCGCCTGCTCGCGTGCGCTTTTACCGCTGGGTGCCCCCAAATTTTCCTAGGCACGAGCTCTAATGCGGACTCAGCCACCACGAGAATCAGCAAGGTGAACCCCGATGAGAAACCCTTTTCCCAGATTAAAAACGCATTCTATGCAGATGCAGGCCCGCACGCGGAGGAAGATAGCCCTAGAGCGCATCCACCGCCTCTTCAAGTTGGCTAGGGAGATGATACATGAAGACCCAGCCCTCGCCCAGAGGTATGTGGATATTGCTAGGAGGATTGCCATGAGGGTTCAGGTGAGGTTGCCCGTGGAGTATCGGCGTATGGTCTGCCGCCACTGTAAGGGGTTCATCGTCCCGGGGGTTAACTGTAGGGTGCGTATCCAGCCTAGGAGGGAGCCCCACGTGGTTATCACCTGTCTACGTTGTGGGGGTCACATGCGCATACCCCTGCGCCCGAGGGGAGAGCGCAATCGCAAATCTTTTCATGGGCGGCGTGGAGGGTGAGTTTGATGGGCGTTCGGGTGATGAGGGGAGCCAGAAAGAGGGCTATCGCTAGGAGGATGTGCGAGGAAAACCCAACGATACACGTGGGGAAGGCTGGAGTAACGCAGGGCCTAGTAGACGAGGTTTCTAGGCAGCTGGACAAACGAAGGGTGGTGAAGCTCCGGGTGCTCAGGAGCGCACTAGCCGAGAGGAGCGTGGAGGATGTGGCGGCTGAGGTAGCCCAGCAGACGGAGTCCACGCTCGTTGAGGTTAGGGGCCACACATTCGTCTTGTATAGGCGTAAGAGGAGGCATCCAGTGCGGAGGCGTTAAACAAGTTTGAGGGGTAGGTCCGTCGTCTCCTTCACGGTTGCAAGCACAACGCACGTGAGGCTCTTCTCCACGCCCTCCACCATCCTCAACCTATCAACCACGAGCCTCCCAAGCTCGTTCACATCCCGAACCTTAACCTTAAGCAGTATGTCCCAATCTCCGGTGATGATGTGAACCTCCTGAACCTCAGGGAAGCTGGCGATCTTCCTCGCCACATCCCTCTGCGTTGCGGTTTTTCCCCACTTCCCTGGGGTGAATGAGACTAGAATGAAGGCTGTGGTTCCGATGCCGAGTTTTTCAGCGTCAATTACCGCCTTATACCCTTTTATCAACCCCATTCGCTCCATCCTCTTAATCTTGGCGTAGACGGTGGTTATCGGGGAGCCAACCTCCTCAGCGATCTTCCTAGCAGTGGACCTGCAGTTCCTCTGAAGTAGCTCCAGTATCTGTAAGTCCTTCTCATCCAACCTCAACCCGACCACCTGTAATAATTACGACAAAACATCCAACTTATGCTCCATATTTTAAGCTTTTTACAAAACGTATTGAAAAAAACTTAAGTTGATACCCATCCCAATTATATGGAATGCGACATGGAATCCAAGAGCATTGAAGAGCTTGACAAGCTGGAAATCCTAAGGAAAAACTACATCGTCGTTCGCCACCCTAGGATGAAGAGGATTTTGAGGATTCAGGCCAGCATAGGTAAGGCGATAAGGGAGTACCTAGACGGGCGGGGCTTCATAGAACTCCTGCCGCCGATTATTGGTCCGGCTACCGACCCGGGTATTAGGGGTGCCAGGCAGGTGAGCTTTGATTATTACGGGATGAGGTATAAGGTGATGAGCAGCGCCATCCTATATAAGCAGATGCTCGTGGCCTCCCTTGGGAAGATATACTTCTTCTCCCCCAACATCCGGTTAGAGCCCTTGGAAACCGCGGATACGGGTCGCCACCTCTGCGAGTTCGTACAGGTGGACTTGGAGGTGGCGCACGCCACCTACCATGATGTCATGGACGTAGCTGAGGGGCTGTTATACCATGTGTGTAGGCGTGTGCTTGAGTGGCATAGGGAGGACCTAGAGGCATTAGGGCGGACGCTGAGGATTCCCAAGAGGCCTTTCAGGAAGCTAACCTACGATGAGGCGCTGGAACTGCTGAAGGAGAACGGTTACACGGTTAAATATGGGGAGGAGATACCGTGGGACGCTGAGGAGGCGCTTTCAGCCATGTTCGAGGAACCCTTCTTCGTCTACGACTACCCAATGACCGCGAGGGGATTCTATGATAGGGAGGACCCGGAGAGGCCCGGGATACTCAGGGACTTCGACATGATGTACCCGGAGGGTTATGGGGAGGCGGTTTCGGGGGCGGAGAGGGAGTACACCGTTGATAAGGTGCTAGAGAGGATGGAGAGGATGGGCGAGAACCCGGAGGAGTACAGGTGGTACATTGAGATGTTGAGGTACGGCGTACCACCCTCAGCTGGGTTCGGCATCGGCGTTGAGCGTCTGACCCGTTACATCTGCGGGCTGAGGGCGGTTTGGGAGGCGAGGCCGTACCCGAAGGTGCCGGGCATATACTCCCCATAAAAGGGCGTAGACGCACCCTAAGAATTCCCTCCCTAAGCTTTATGTGAAAACATCCCCTTTTAGTGAGAACGCTCGAGCTTGAAATAAAAGCCTTTATAGGGGTTAGCTCCGATTAATTTCGGGTGAGATGGAGGGAGAGAGGAGCTGCCAACACCCTACGATGTTCCCGCGTCTGTCCTGATAGAGCGGCTGGCTGAATACCTCAAGAGGGAGGTCCCAGCCGTGAAGCCTCCCAGCTGGGCGGCGTACGTGAAGACAGGCTCCCACGTGGAGAGACCCCCAGAGAATCCCGACTGGTGGTATATTCGGTGCGCCTCGCTGCTCAGGAAGATTTACATGAGGGGGCCCATAGGAGTTGAGCGTCTACGCTCCATATACGGCGGTAGGGTGGACAGGGGCACGAGGCCTGAACATAAGAGGAAGGCTGGGGGCGCCATCATCAGAAAGGCGCTCCAACAGCTAGAGGAGGCTGGGTTCATAAAGACGGTCAGCGGGGAGGGCCGGGCTATAACTCCGAAGGGTCAGAGCCTCGTAGACAAGCTCTCCACCCAAATACTGAAGGAAATGCGAGAGAAAATCCCGGAGCTAAGAAAATACTAGGGAGGCGTGAAAAATTGAGCGACGAAGAGTTGGAGGCACTTCGCAGGAAACGCCTCTTGGAGCTTCAGAGGAGGCTCCTAGAGGAGGAGAGGAGGGCGCAGATACAACGGGAGATAGAACTCCAGAGAAGGGCGGTTTTAAGGCACATATTAACGCCGGAGGCCCGGCGTAGGCTCACCAACCTCAGGATGGTGAAGCCGGAGTTCGTGGTAAATCTGGAAAATCAGTTGATTCAGTTGGCCCAGCAGGGGGCTATAAAAGTCCCGATAACGGATGCGCAACTTAAGACCATACTTGCGAGGTTATCATCAAGGCGTAGGGAGCCGAAGATAAGGAGGGTGTAGGGCGGGATGGCGAGGAATAAGCCACTAGCCAAGAAGTTGCGGCTCGGTAGGGCGCACCGGCTGGCGCAGCCGCCGCCGACGTGGGTGGTCGCTAAAACACTTGGGAGGGTTACTAGAACCCATAGGATGAGGCGGTGGAGAAGGGGCAAGATTAAGGCGTGAGGGTTAGGAGTTGAGTGAGGAGGTTGAGGAGGTAGAGGAGGAGCGGGAGTACACGGTCCCCCTACAGCGAGCTTGGATTTCCCCGAGGGGGAAGAGGGTTCCTAAGGCGGTTAGGATGCTAAGGGAGTTCATCAGGAGGCATATGAAGTCGGATTCCGTGTCCATCAGCCCTGAAGTTAATGAGGCGCTCTGGAGGAGGGGTATAGAGAAGCCGCCTAGGAGGATTAGGGTTCGAGCCGTTAAGGATAAGGAGGGTAGGGTAACTGTCTACCTAGCTGAAGGGGGGTAGGTTTGGGGGTCTACCTCACCCGCATGTTCGGGAGCACCAGCATAGGCGTCTACTCCCTAGCCGCGGACTCCATGGTCATCGTACCCAAGCAGATACCAAAGACTAGAGCTGAGAAGATCGGGGAGTGGCTCCAAGTAGAAATCATTCAGACGAACGTAGGGGGCTCGGTTCTCGTCGGGGCGCTCCTCTGCGCCAACTCAAACGGCGTAGTAATGCCCCACTACGTGAGGGACGAGGAGCTTAAGGCGGTGAAGTCCGCATCTGACGTGAATGTCACCATCATGGAGTTTAAGCGCACCGCCTATGGCAACCTCGTTCTAGCAAACGATTATGGTGCCATAGTGAGTCCGGAGCTCAGCGAGGCGGAGGTGCGTTTAATATCTGACACCCTCGGGGTTGAGGCGGTTCAGGGGACGATTGCAGGACTCCCCTACGTGGGCTCCCTAGCCACAGCCACCAACCGCGGTGCGCTCGCACACCCAAAAATTAGGGAGGACGAGGCTCAACTCCTGAGGGAAACCCTCAAAGTTCAGGTGGAGCCCGGCACCGTGAACTGCGGAGTCCCCTACGTGGCCATGGGGCTTATCGCCAATAGCTATGGGGCCGTGGCCGGCCTCGCCACCACGGGGCGGGAGATGGCTGTAATCAGCCACGCCCTTGGAGTTATGTAAAAATGGGGTTACATGCGCGCGAAGCGGAGCACAACCACCACCAAGACTATTATTGCGATGGTGATTACCGCCATCAAGCCTATCAGCAGTAGGGATGAGAGTGGAAGCCCCAGTATCGGGGGTGTCGGCTTCCTCACCTTGATGGTTACCACGTTGCTCTCCGCCCCCAAGTAATTCTCGTTTCCGTCCCAAGCAGCCTTTATCTCGTAGGTTCCAGCCTCCGGGGGCTTCCAGACGTAGGTGTAGGCGCCTTCCTCGTCTGTTGCTACCACAGCCAACAGCGACCAGTTCCCCTCGGAGGGCCTATAGGAGATAGTGACGTTCACCCCCTCCACAGGTGGGTGAATCGCCCCCTCAATGGTGACCCCCTCCTTCGTCGTCGTCTCCGTCGTGGATATAGCTAAGAGCATGGTGGCATTCGCCTTATTAACAGTGACGTGAACCACCTCGCTCTCGTCCCCGAGGGTTTCGTTATCCCCATCCCACCTCGCCATAACCTCGTATTCGCGTGCGGTCTTCGGCTTCCAAACGTAGGAGTATCTACCGTTTGGGTCGGTGGTTACATCAGCCAGCCACCGCCACGTCGCCCCTTCATACCTATACATGATGGAAACGCGGGCGCCAACCCGAGTTGGGGTGATGCTGCCGTTGATGGTTACCTCCTCACCGTATGTTATGGTTTCAGGAGAGATCGATATCGTCAGCGTGCTCCTCTCCCTAGTTTGTATAACCTCCACCACTCCAGCTATGTAGGTGTTGTCGGCTGTGTCCACCTCCCTCGGAACGGTCTCCGCCACCGCCTTTATGGTGTAGTTGCCGCCCTCGATCGGGGTCGTATCCCACATGAAGGATAGGGTCTCCGTTTCCCCGGGAGCTAGGTCGGTGACCGTCTGGGTTCCTATGGCGGTGCCGTCGTAGTAAACCGTGACATCGAAAGTTTCCTCCTCGGAGCCCTGATTCTCAGCAACCACCACGATGGTAACTGTGTCCCCAACCTCCACGCTCGTATCTGAAAGGACCATCCTCGTGATGGCGACATCCCTCCCCCCAAACGCGTAGACCTTGCCATCCCCCGAGCCCACGTAC
>CAZKUI010000062.1:0-6746 GCA_964555905.1 uncultured Candidatus Bathyarchaeia archaeon
TTATATTCCTGTTGGATACGAATAACGTGCAGCAGCTTGGGGAGCTCGGGCCTAGGGTTTTGGAGGCGGGAAGCCCGATAATCCTTGTGGACCACCACGCCCCCCACCCTGAAACCCAGCGCATAGCCGCGTTGTGCATAGTTGAGGAGGATGCTACATCCACTTGTGAAATCGTCTACGAGCTGTTTGGGGAGGCTGGTGTAAAGCCGGATTTGGAGGAGGCTACGGCGCTATTCCTAGGCATGGCGTACGACACCCGCCACTTCGCCATCGCAAACCCCAGCACCTTCCGGGCAGCCGCGGAGCTCGCCGAGCTGGGCGTGGACGTGGCGGAGGCGTTGAGGTTGCTCAGCGTTCCTATGGACGTCTCGGAGAGAATTGCCCGCCTGAAGGCGTGCCAGCGCATGAAGCTATTTGAGGTAGACGGGTGGATAATCGCGACCTCCCACGTGAGCGCCTACCAGGCCTCAGCCGCTAGGGCCATTATAGGCCTTGGGGCGCACGTAGCCGTGGTAGCCGGGAAGCGCGACGACCAACTCCAAGTGAGCCTCAGGGCTACGGAGGAGTTCCACGAAAAAACCGGGATACACCTAGGCACGGATGTGGCTAAACCGCTTGGGGAGTATATTAACGGCATGGGCGGTGGGCACCCGACCTCCGCTGGGGTGAATGGTACGGGAGAGCTGGAGGAATGCTTGGAGAAAGCCGTTGAAATTCTGAAAGAATTGATTGGAAAAGGCGGTGGTAAGCCGCCATAGCACCATCCAACTTGTCTACCGCACCGCATCAATCAAGGCGGGTCTTTCAGGCTCAGCCTAAATCTTTTTGTGGTTTCTCCTTCCCACTTCATTCGGGCTGATCAGGGGGAGAGTTGGTGGGTTAGGTTTAATGGCGGTTATCGAGGCGAGAGGGCTCACATACACGTATCCCGAGGGCGAGAAGCCCGCCATAGTAGACATAGACCTGTCCATCGAGAGGGGGGAGTTCGTACTCCTCACCGGACCGAGCGGGTGCGGGAAGACGACGCTCTGCCGCTGCCTGAACGGTTTAATCCCCCACTTCTACGGAGGCGACTTAGAGGGGGAGCTTATTGTAGCCGGCCTGGGGGTTAGGGAGCACGAGACGTGGGAGCTAGCCCAGCACGTCGGCATGGTCTTCCAGAACCCGGAGAACCAGCTGTTCTCCCTGACGGTGGAGAAGGATGTGGCGTTTGGCCCCGAGAACCTAGGCCTGCCGAGGGAGGAGATTAAGCGTAGGGTGGACTGGGCGCTGGAGATGGCGGGTATCACGCACCTGAGGCACAGAGCCCCCTACGAACTCTCCGGGGGCCAGCAGCAGCGCGTTGCCATAGCATCAACCCTAGCGATGAAACCCGAAATCATGGTTCTGGACGAGCCAACTTCCTTCCTCGACCCGCTTGGGGCGAAGCGCATATTTGAGACCGTCTACGACCTGAATCGGAGACTGGGGATCACCATAATCCTCGTGGAGCACAGGCTGGATTTGGCGTCCGTCTACGCCGACCGAGTGATCGTGATGAGCGAGGGGCGCATCGTTCTAAACGGGAGCCCGAGGGAAGTCTACACATCAAAGAAGGCGGAGGCGCTGGGAGTCGGGATACCAAAGGTGGTGAAGCTCTACCAGCTCCTAAAGGAGGCGGGCGTTCCACTCTCTAGGGTTCCCCTAAACCCGGAGGAGGCGTCTAACCTCCTGCGTGAGGTGTTGAAGCGTTGATCGAGGTGGAGGATGTCCACTACACGTACCCGAACGGGATTCAGGCTCTACGAGGGGTCTCCATCAGGATAAGGGATGGGGAGTTCGTGGCAATCATGGGCGAGAACGGGGCTGGAAAGACGACCCTAGTAATGCACATGAACGGACTCCTAAAGCCGACTAAGGGCAGGGTGCTCGTAGACGGGGTAGACACGAGGGACGTAAGCGTCGCCCAACTCTCAAGGAAGGTAGGCCTCGTCTTCCAAAACCCAGACAACCAGTTCTTCTGCAGCACGGTTGAGGAGGAGATCGCGTTCGCCCTGAGGAACTTCGGATTCAGCGAGGAGCTGGTGAAGAGGAGGGTGGCATGGGCCCTGAACCTACTAAACCTAACTCGGTATAGGGAGAGGTCTCCGTTCACCCTCAGCGGGGGGGAGAAGAAGCGGGTCGCCCTAGCATCCGTCCTAGCTTGGAACCCGGAGGTCCTCATACTGGACGAGCCAACTATAGGGCAGGACTTCCGGCAGAAGGAGAAGCTGAGGCAGTTCATACTACAGCTGAACTCGCAGGGTAGGACGGTCATCATCGTCACCCACGATGTGGAGTTCGTGGCGGACTGCGACCCCGCACCCCGGGTGGTCCTCATGGCGGGCGGGAGGATAATCGCCGACGGCGACGCAAGGGACGTGCTAACGAATCTGGAACTCGTGGAGAAGGCCTCGCTCATCCCGCCTCAAGTGTCCCAGGTCTTCCACCACCTCTCAGACCTAGGCCTACCAAGGAACGTGGTGAACATCTACGACGCACAACGCGTGATACTAGAGCGCCTGGGGGTGAGGGGATGAGCATATTCGAGGGGTTCGTCTTTAGGAGGGGTGACTCCCCCATACACCGCCTCGACCCGCGGGTGAAGTTCCTCTACACCGTGCTGATGCTGGTGTTGGCGGTTATGTTCAGCGAGATGCCCATACTGCTGATTCTCTTCCTCTCGCAAGTGCCCCTCGTGGTGGCCGCTGGGGTTCAGCGCAGCTGGGCTAAAACCATGAGGGGGAGCGTCTTCCTCGCCCTCCTCATATTCTTCACAAACCTCGCCACCCGGTGGGCTTACGCGAACTTCACGCTTCACCCCGTCTACCTAGAGGAGTCCGTGGCGATGACCCTACGCTTCCTCACCCTGGTGGAGTCCTTCTCCGTGTTCTCCCTCACCACATCCCCAGACGACCTAAGCCTGGCGATGGAGCGGGTCGGCATCCCGTACTGGTTCTGCTTCGCCTTCACGACCTCCATAAGGCTCATGCCGGCCCTAGCCAGAGACGCCCAAACGATCATAAACGCCCAGAAATCCCGGGGCCTGGAGTTGGAGAGGGGGAACCTCCTGAGGAGGGTTAGGAATTACATACCCATCCTCATACCCCTAATCGTCACCACCATACGCAGGAGCCTAGAACTCGCCGAGGCGATGGAATCGAGGGCTTGGGGTGCAACGGAGAACAGAACGAGCCTAACCGAACTCAGGATGAAAACAAGCGACTACATAACGTTAGCGTTGCTCTCAGCCCTACTGCTCGTGGGGGTCTACGTGAGGCTCTACGTGAAAATTCCGAGGTTAGTGGACCTCATTCCCTACGCGATAAAGCCATAACCTTTTAATGCCCAATAATTAATGGGGTTTAGGTTGGCATCCGAAAAGTTGAAGTGGCTTAAGGCGGCGGCTGAAGAGATAATTTGCGGCGCCAAGGAAGCCATAGAATCCCTAGACCCGAACCAAGTTGAAGTGATGATAGAGAAAATTCTGGAAGCCCGAGACAGGAAGATATTCGTGGTGGGGATGGGGAGAAGCGGCTTCGTAGCCCGGGCGTTCACGCTCAGGCTCATGAACCTAGGATTTAACGTCTACTTCATCGGGGAAACGGTCACGCCGGCAGCCAGTAAGGGAGACCTATTCATCGCCGTCTCAGGCTCCGGAATCACGAGGATGGTGCTCACCGCCAGCGAAGCCGCGAAGGAGGTCGGAGCATACGTCATCGCCATCACATCTAGACCCGACTCACCCCTAGGGAAGATAGCGGACCACGTGGTCGTCGTGAAGGGAAGGACGAAAATCGCCGCGAGGGACGACTACCTAGCCCGCCAACTCATGGGAGAGAAGGAGCCCCTCACACCACTAGGAACGATGTTTGAGAACAGCTGCATGGTCTTCCTAGACGGCGTCATAGCTGAACTCATGTGGAGGCTGAAAACCACGGAGGAAGAATTGAGGGAGAGACACGCAACGATAGAATAGCTCTCGCCACGCTTCATTAACGCGGTTTAAGGTAAAACTCCATCGTAGAACCTACAAGTCTTTGCAACGTCGCAAAGTTAATAGGTTGGCGGCGTTATTACCATGCTGAGTCGGTTAGGGTGAGTTGGGATGCCGCGTTTCCGTCAGACCAGCGAGATCATCCAACTCATGGGGCGTAAGGATAACATCCGCAACATAGGCATAATCGCGCATATCGACCACGGTAAGACCACGATGACTGACAGCCTGCTAGCCGAGGCTGGGATACTGTCCCCCAAGATTGCCGGTGAGGCTCGCTACTTGGACTACTTGGAGGAGGAGCAGAAGCGTGGAATCACCATAAAGACGGCGAACATATCGCTCCTGCACGAGATGAAGGGCACGCCATACGTCATCAACCTCATAGACACACCCGGACACGTGGACTTCACCGGGAAGGTCACCAGGGCCCTCCGAGCCATAGACGGAGTCATCGTCGTGGTGGACGCCGTGGAGGAGGTGATGGTTCAAACCGAGACCGTCACTAGGCAGGCGATGCAGGAGAGGGTTAGGCCCGTCCTCTTCATAAATAAGGTAGACAGGCTGATCAGGGAGTTGAAGCTTGAGCCGTCTGAGGTGCAGGAGAAGCTCGCCCGCATAATAAGGGACTTCAACAACCTCATAAACCTCTATGCGGAGCCTGAGTTCAAGGATAAGTGGAAGGTAGACCCGAGGGAGGGAACCGTCGCCTTCGGCTCAGCCCTCCACCGCTGGGGCTTCACGTTGGACATCGCGAAGGAGAAGGGCATAAAGTTCAGCGACATCGTAGACGCCTACAAGGAGGAACGATGGCAGGAACTCCAGCAACTGATACCGCTACACAGGGCGATACTCGACATGGTGGTCGACCACCTACCGAACCCCATGGAGGCGCAGCGCTACAGAATCCCCATGATATGGAAGGGGGACCTAGACTCGGAGATTGGGCAGGCGATGCTCAACTGCGACGACGAAGGCCCCACGGTCATGTGCATCACATCCGCCCAGATGGATCCCCACGCGGGGCTGGTCGCCACAGGCCGCCTATTCTCAGGGGCTATAGAGCCGGGGGACCACGTCTACCTAATAGGCGCCAAGAAGGACTACCGGGTTCAGCAGGTCTCCATGTACATGGGTCCGTTCCGGGAGGTCGTAGACCGCATCACAGCGGGGAACATAGCCGCCCTCCTAGGCCTAGACCTAGCTAGGGCTGGAGAAACCCTCGTGAGCTACGAGTATAAAGACGCCATGACACCCTTCGAGAGCATAAAGTACATCACGGAGCCCGTGGTTACGATCGCCGTGGAGCCGAAGCACCCGAAGGACCTCCCAAGGCTCATAGAGGTGATGCAGAGGCTCTCCATAGAGGACCCGAACCTAGTCGCCACCATAAACAAGGAGACCGGGGAGTACCTGCTCAGCGGCATGGGCGAGCTACACCTAGAGATCGCAACGAAGTTCATCCGCGAGGGAGGCCTAGACATAGTGACATCCCCACCCATAGTCGTCTACAGGGAGACGGTCACTGGGGAGGGCGTAACCGCGATGGCGAAGAGCCCGAACAAGCACAACAAGTTCTGGCTGAAGGTGGAACCCCTAGAACCCGAGGTCATAGAGGCAATTGAGACCGGAGTCATCACGGACAGGATGGCTGGGAAGCAAATCGGGGAAATTCTATACCGGAAGTACGGATGGCCCGCGGACGAGGCGAGGAGGGTCTGGGCTATTGACGAATATAAGAACGTACTGCTGAACGTGAGCAAGGGTGTGCAGTACCTCCAAGAGGTGAAGGAGATGATTATTTCAGGGTTCAGGTGGGCGTGCAGCTCCGGCCCCCTCAGCGGGGAGCCCATTAGGGGTGTGAAGGTGAAGCTCATACACGCGGAACTCCACTCAGACCCGGTGCATAGGGGTTGGGCTCAGTGCGTCCCAGCCACCCGGAGGGCGATCTTCGGCTCCTTCCTCTCCGCCAACCCGACGCTACTCGAGCCAATCTACAAGATCCAGGTGAGCGTCCCATCGGAGCTCATCGGGGAGGTTACAAGCCTCATCGCTAGGAAGAGGGGGCGCGTGCTACTGACGGAGCAGAAGGGCCACCTCATGGTGATAACGGGCTACATACCAGTCGCCGAGACGTTCGGCCTAGCAACCGAGATGAGGAGCGCCACTGGCGGGAAGGCATTCTGGCAGACAACGTTCGACCACTGGGAGCCGGCGCCGGCATTCGTGATGGAGAGCCTCGTGCCAGAGCTGAGGAAGCGTAAGGGACTCCCACCTGAAGTGCCACCCCCAGAGAAGTTCATCGACGAAGCCTAGGCAACCATTCCATCCTTCTTATAACACGTCTAGAGTATGGTGGTCATGGAGAAATCAACCAACTCCACGTCATCCAAATCTCTTAAGATTAGGCTTTTTAGCGCATCAACCGAAATCCAAGGGGTAGACCCCCTAGGATTGAGCACGGGTATGCCCGTCTTCGCTAATGAATTCCCACGGGCGAAGTCTACAAATATGTAGGTGTCCCCACCATGCACAAATAGAAGCCTTAAAGCAATAGGGGGTCTACTTAGGGGGCTCTCCTCCACAGCATAAAAAATCTTCCCCGGCCTAAACTTCACGAGATAGCCCCTAAACTCATCCCATTCCCGAACCCTATATATAGCCACCTAACCACCAACCCACCCCTCAAACCCATTAAATAAAAACCTTATCGCAAACACGAGAGAAGCCC
>CAZKUI010000063.1:0-6725 GCA_964555905.1 uncultured Candidatus Bathyarchaeia archaeon
GGAGGGGGCGGAGGGTTCGGGTGAGGTGGTATGAGCCCACGCCCCTTGGGAGGTGGCTCGCCCTCTTTTTGAGGCCTCCAACGGAGGTTCCGAGGGACGTCGCCACCGCGGCGCTCAGAGAGCTCTTCCAATTATACATGTTCAGCGTTGCGGAGGCGTGCCGCCGGCTCGGCGTGAACCTCGGCGATTTAGGTTCGTCGCTGAGCGAGGTGTTGATCAGGGAGGTGATTAGGTCTTCTCCGAGGGTTTCGCCTCGGGTTGTTGTTTGCGGGTGCGTAGCCTTAGACATCTACGGTAGGTTGGAGGAGTTTCCGAGGTTTGGGGAGTGCGTCTACGTGGAGGAGGTTGGGGTTTGTCAGGGGGGTATGGGGGCGAACGTAGCCGTTGCGCTCTCCCGCCTCGGGGTTCCCACTGCCTTCATGGGGAGGGTTGGGTGCGACCCAGCCGCCGCCATCGCCCTCAGAAGCCTATGCGAGAACGGGGTGGATGTATCAGCCGTCGTGGCCTCCGAGGCGGAAACGCCGAGAACCATAATCCTCATCGACGGAGAAGGTAGACGCAAGCTATTTTCCATAGCATCCCCGGATGCCGCCCTCTCCCCCACATCCATAGAGGAAGTAAACCTTGAAGCCCTAAAGACGTGCCAAATGGTTTACTTGGGGGAGTTCTTCGTGGAGGTTGCGTCGAAAGTTGCGGAGGTCGCCGAGGAAGCCGGGAAAACCGTGGTTTATAGGCCTGGAAACCCCTACCTAAAGCTTGGTGTGGATAGGCTGTCAAGCGTCCTACGCCACGTAGACATGTTCATACTTAACCATATAGGCTGGGGTTCCCTTCAGGAGTCATCGGCGAGGCGGCTGAAAAGCCCGAGGGACCTCCTCAGATACGGCGTAGAGGTAGTCGTCCTCACGCTTGGGGAGGGCGGGTGCCGAGTCTACAAGGACGGTCACACCATGGAATTTCCAGTTCCACGACGCATAAAGGAGCGGTTTAGGGTGGTAGACACCACGGGGGCTGGGGACTCCTTCACATCCGGCTTAATTAAGGGGATGCTGGATGGCTGGAGTTTAGAGGATGCCGTAACCCTCGGTCAGTTGGCGTCAGCCATAACCTGCTCAAGAATGGGCTCGTCCACATCCCTCCCAACCCTAGATGAAGTGTTGAGGGCTGGGGAGGAGCTGGGAATCCCGCTTCCTAGGGAGGCGTAAGGAAATAAAGCCATCCCACGCACTGGTTCATGGAGTTGAGCGGTTTGGGGAGGGCTAAGCCATCCCCCAGGGGGTTCCGCGTGGCCTTCAAGATATGGCTTGAGTTTGAGGGTAAACCCGTCCTCGGTGAGGGTGGCTACCAACTCCTATGCAAGATTGAGGAGCTTGGTTCCATCGCTGAGGCGTCTCGGAGCCTAGGCATATCGTACAGGAAGGCGCTGGCGTACATAAGGAGGGTGGAGAGCAGGCTCAGCCGTAGGGTCGTGGAGACGAGGAGGGGCGGCCGGGGTGGAGGCGGTGAAGCGCACCTCACCCCGCTGGCGCACCAGCTTATTGAGAGGTACCGCGCGGCTGTGGAGGCGGTGAAATCCTCTTTGGCCTGTCTACAATCCTCCTAGCCCTCACGATTGCGACGGGTTTGTGCTCAACCGTTTCCAGCATCTCCCACGTTACGCCGCTGATGGGTGCGTTAAACCTCTCAGCCATCTCCCAGACGTTTCTTCCGGCGCCATGCCCCATAGCCCTATTTGCCAAGTCGGCGATGCGTAGGGCGTCCTCGGCGCTTATCCTAGCTCCAGCCACCGCCACGGGCGTGGCCCTGGCCTTAAGCCGTAGACCCCGACCGACCAAGTATGCGATGATACCCATTCCCCCGATTATCCCGTCTACGTGCGTGGGTCTTGGGGTGAAGTGCACGCATTTGAGGCTGTAGGTCTTGTCGGTGTCTATGATTATAACGGCTACACGCTTCCCCAACCGTCTACGTATGGCGTTTTTTATTCCCTCAGCCACCGCCCTCGGATTCCTCAGCGGTAGGCTCACGAGGCTGTAGGGGAGGTTGCTCCCGTCTATGCCGCCCTCCGAACCCCAGTTTAGGGCGGAGAGTAAGCCTGCGTGTTCCAGCGCCACCTGCTTGTGTCTGGCGCCCTCCAAAACTGGGTACCCCCTAAGCCTGCGGATCGTCTCGGGTTTCATGTGGCACAGAAACCCGAGGATGTAGCCCCAGACGAGCCGCATCCAAAACCAAGCCAGAAACCTCGCCGTCAACCCGGGCTTTACGTTCGCTTCATCCACCAAGTTCCCCGTTGCGGTGGAGATCGCCTTCTCGGAAACGGCCACGACGTCGCCATCCCTAACCACGCCCTTCAAGGCGTCTACGATAGCGTGTAAATAATCGCATCTAGGCTTCCAATATCTAACCCTCAAAGCCTTAGCTCTAAAAACTACGCGTTTACGCCCCACGGCTACCTCACTGGTTTGGGTAGGGGTTTTGCTGGTATTCCCAGTCTTCTGCGTATTTCTTTCGCTAGGGCTGTGGCGCTTCCAACCCTGTAGTTGTCGGTGATGACCATCTTTGGTTTGCACTCCTTCACGTAGCTTATAAGCCCTCGGAAGTCGGCGTGGTCGCTGAGTGCAACCACATACTCCCTGTCTGAAATCCTCCTCACCGCCCTCTCAAACTCCCACCCACTGACGTATATTCTGGTTGCGTCTACGCCGACCCTGCTCCTAGAGTTCATGTGGTAGAACGCCACGTATGGCTGGCGCCTGCGTATGAGCTCCCTCGCCTCCTCCGAGTCGCTCGGTATGTAATCGCCAACCCTCATCCCGTGCCTCTCGCAGACCTTCGTCACCTGAAGGACGCGCTTCGGGAGTATGAACGGAGTCCAAATCTCAGCGTCGAAGAGGATTTGCATGACCTCCTGAAGCTTCCCGTGGTAGCCGAATATGTAGACGGGTCCAGCTTGGAGGCTCCTCTCCACGAGGGACACCAGTAGGGACTTCACGAACCCTTGGAAGGGCCTGGTCTGGCCCGGGTCTCCGTAGGTTGCCTCCATCACCAGCACGTCGGCGTCAATTACGGGTGTCCCCGGGTACTTAAAGTCCCCCGTGTAGAGTAGGCGTTCACCCGAGCTGTCTTCCACCAGAACCTGAGCTGAGCCCAGTATGTGGTCTGCGTAGTATAGCGTAACGTTTTCGTCCCCGATTTGCAGCGGCTCCTCGTACCTCAGGGTTACCACATTTCCGCTTCTGAGTTTATGTGGGCCACGTAATACCTCTAGAAGCTCCTTCGTGGCCTCCGTCATGACAACGGACGTGCACTCCTTTAGGCTTCTTTCTAAGCCGAGGAGGTGGTCGTAGTGTGCGTGGGTCACCACTCGTAGGGGTATCCCCTCCTCATGCCCATCGCAGGCGGTTTGGCTCCCCAGTATCACGGCGCCACTTCTCGTCACATCCACGCGCATGAGGCGCCTAAACCCCCTCCCCACCAGCTCCCGTAGGCTACCCCCTCACCTTCACCCGGAGCGGCTCCACCCCCACGATCCTCGCCCTAACCGGGCTGTGGGTGACGGAGTCTATGAGGCCCTCGATGATGACCTCCCTCCCGACGAGCTCCCCACCCCCAACCCACTGCACCGTCTTCCTCGACCTCTTCACCACCCCGAGGGCCTCTAAGACGGAAAGTATATCGTAAAGCCTCCTCTCGGGGACTATGCTTTTTAATTCATCCGTGGTGCACTTACCCTTCTCCACGACATAATCCACGACCACCTTGGCGTACTTAAACATGCTCAACCTGAGCCACCAACCAGAATCTCCTAACCAAATTTCATACCACACGTCTAATAGATTTTTGCCTGAAACCACCTCGCACAAGACGCTTAACCTAACGCTAAAGCATGAGGCTCCTAAGCTTCATCCTCGCCTTTAGGTATAAGGGGTGCTGCTTCGGCACGTCAGACGTAGATTTCTCCTGCTTTTCCCTCATCCCAACGGCCAATTCGATGAACTCGGGTATCACTTGGTGCGTGAAGGTCCATGAGGGCGGACCCCACGATATTTCCGGGCATTCCGGGTCTACGTAGACGTAGAAAGTTCTGCCTAGATACGGGTACGACGCCTTCTCTGCGTTCCCGTATTTCGGCCAGGTTAGAACCTTAAAGGGCCAGAGCTTGCAGGCCCTGGGCTTCGCGTCTTGGAGGCCGCAGAGCCTCATGCCCGAGAAGTTGTATAAGAATACGCAGGTTCCGTCGGGCCTCCTCCTCAGGTAAAATTTCCTGCCGTCGGTCTCCGTAACGCCTACGCCGTACATCTCCACAATGGAAAGCCACTCATCAAAGCCTAAAACAACCTTAAATCCGCTACAACACCGTCCGCAGGCAGTGCACCTCCAGTTGTGCACATACCTCCACGGGACCGGCGCCATCCGGATGGATTTACTGCCCTGGAGGTGATTTATACTTTACCCGACAAGCCCTCCTCTTCCAAGTTCTTCAAAAGTAAATTTTTGAACCCGATTAATTCATTTTTCATCATCAATTCATAAAGTGAGAATACCAATTTTGCTATTCCTTCCCTATTCATTTTAATCACAGGATCCTGTACCTTATTCCATATTTTTCGCAAAATTCCTTTGCTTTTTCCTCAAGTTTTAGCTGATAAGCCTTGCTTGGTTGATTGAAGATTTTAAAAAGCTTCTTATACTTTGGTAGCAGTTCTGGAAAGTGTTTCTCAAGAACTTTGTAGTAAAGCTCCTTTCCAACGCCATATAAGGTTAAAGCTCCTACAAAAACGTAATCAGCTTGAAATTCCTTGGCAACTTTTATCATTTTTTCTAGCTGTTCGTCGGAATCTGAGATAAAAGGTAAAACTGGAATATAAGCTATGCCTGCATAGAACCCGACCTCTTTAATCTTCTGCAGCGTTTCTAGCCTTTCCTTTGGTTTTGGAGCATTTGGCTCAAAGATCTTTGCAATTTTTTCATCTAAGGTTGAGAATGAAAAAGTTATTAGCGTGCCATGTTTCAGCTTTTCTAAATCCTTTGGCAAAATTGCATTTTCATCGATTTCTTTTAGCAAATCTATATCCCTTAAAATTAAAGTTGATTTTGTTAAGCAATGGAGTGGAAATTTAAATCTAGCAATGACTTCTAAGCATTTTCTTGTAAGTTTGTATTCCTCTTCGATATGCATCCACGGCTCGGTGGCTGAACTTAAAGCAATAAAGCCATACTCCTTCCTTTTAACTCTCCTTAGTAACCCTTTTTCAAGTAGGGTTGGAGCATTTATCTTCGCTGCTAAGCCTTGTTTCATATTTTCTCCATATTTGCTGCCACGAATGTAGCAATAGACGCAATTGAAGTCGCAAAGTTGATAAGGATTTAAAGAGTAATCATCCAAGAACCATTCATCCCTTCTTTTATGCTTGTTCAGGATTGTTTTCGCAAAGATTTCTTTTACCATTTTTATTCGCCTACTTTTTTCCCTTTTTCTCTTGGTTCAAAAGCCTTAGCTGGGCGTTGTTCAGCTGGTATTTAAAATTTTCGAAGTAAAATGCCCCGTTTATAGGTGCATTACGCGGATGGCTTGGTTCTACGACATGGGGAGAAAAGACCTGATTTTGATAAGGAAAAAGATGCGTGTGATAGAGCTGGGGATGTGGAAATATTTCTGGCTTGTTTAGGCTTTAACCGTCTTCTCTACACCCTCCAGAAGTTTTCTCAGCGTTGTTGAGAGTTCGCTGTAGGCGTCTAAACCGCGCTCCGTTAGGGAGACCATAACCCTGGGGCCTCGCACGGTTAGCACGTGTCTACGTTTGATGTAGCCCGCCTCCTCAAGCCTTCGTAGGTGTGTGCTGAGGTTTCCCCAGGGAATCCCGAGTATCTTTTTCAGGTCTCCCTCCTTCTTCTGCCCGAATAGGTATAGCGTTGTTGCGATGATGAAGCGTGTGGGGTTCATCAGGATTGGGTCGAGTTCCGTCGGTAGGGCTTTATTGGCCTCGTCTTTCATGCTTAACCATCGCTCCCTCAGCCTTAAAGAACGTGTATAGGGAAACGACGAAATATATCGCCAGCATCAGAGTTAAAGCCAGCATGTTCGCCGATAAGTATGCGACCTCCGAAGACCAGCGCCCCACACCCTCAATCGTGTAGATGGCAGTATTCCTGACCCGCGCCGCGTAAAGCACCAGAGGGGAGGTAATCAGCATTAAAACGCCCGCAAGAAAGAAGGGCCTAGCCACGAAGAGCCCCCTCTTAACGTATTCGTTCTCGATGAGCGCAGCGATGTGAAGCATCGTGCCCGTCAGAGCCACGTACCAAGCAACAGAGATCACCGTCTCAATGCCCACTAGAAAGGCGATGATGTACGCGAAGCCGTAGGGAAACACGAAGCTGGAGATCCACCTGACGATCAGCCTCTTATCTACCCGCCTCGCCTTTAGTGACGCCGCCCTCGAAAAGATGTAGAACATCAGGAACATGCCCACGACGCCCGCTAAGCCTAGCGCCCCCGTCAAAACCCAACTAAAGGCCTTAACGAACATCGGAAACCAAGGCCCGAACATCATCGACCATACTGCCAGCGCAGCGATGGTGAAGCTTATGCTCCAGACTATGAAGGCGTAGGACGTTGAAATCATCTTCTTATACACGAGCAGCCTCTCCGAGAAGTCCGTCAGCTTCACCACCTCTCTTATCTGTTCTTCCATTCCATCCATCACCCTGAGGGTTCTGGGATT
>CAZKUI010000064.1:0-6667 GCA_964555905.1 uncultured Candidatus Bathyarchaeia archaeon
TCTTCCACTTTTGTTTCGAAGTCTTCTGGTGTGTATGGTATGTCTCCGTCTTCGGGTATTTCTCCCCTCTCCCTCAGTATTTGCCTCGCTAGGAGCCAGAATGCAACCGCTAGGGCTCTCCTCCCCTTGTTGTTTACTGGTATGGCTAGGTCTACGTTCCTTAGGCTGTTGTCCGTCCCGCAGAACGCGACCACGGGAACCCCGATCTTCGTGGCTTCCTCCACGGCCTGCCCATCCGCCCTCGGGTCGGTCACGAGCAGCACCTCGGCCTCCATGTGGGTTGGGAGTAGGGGGTTCGTGAAGGAGCCCGGTATGAACCTGCCAACGACCGGGGTTGCACCGACAACCTCGCAGAACTTCCTCACCGGCTCCCTTCCATAGAGTTTGGTTGACGCCACGACAATTTTAGAGGGCTCGAACCTTGAGAGGAACTTCGCGGCTATGCGTATGCGTTCATCCGTCTTCTTCAGGTCTAGGACGAATAGGCCGTCTGGCCTGGCTTTGTATATGAATGGTGCCATGTCCTTCGTTTTCATTCTGGAGCCTATGTGGAGCCCCGCTGAGAGAAGCACGTCCTTTGGTAGGAGGAACTCCTCCTCGGCTTCCTCTTGAGCCTTCTTCTCTTCCTCAGCCAACCCCAAGCACCTCACAGCCTTAGCTCAGCCATGCGTGCCTCCATACCCAACGTCTCCTCGATTCTTATAAGCTCGTTGAGCTTCGCCACCCGCTCCCCACCTACAACCCCGGTCTTTATGAGGGGGCAGTTGAACGCAACCGCTAGGTGGGCGATGTGGGCGCCGGTGGACTCCCCGGAGCGGTGGGAGACTATTGGGACGTAACCCTTAGAGAGGGCTAGTTTAGCCGCCTCCCAAGCGTCCGTGAGGGTTCCTATCTGGTTCGGCTTTATGATTATCGAGTTTGCAGCCCCCTCCCTGATGCCCCTCTCCAGCCTCCTCCTATTGGTGGAGAACAGGTCGTCCCCGCAGATCAGGCAGTTCCTCGTCCTCCTCACCAACTCGGAGAACCCCTCGAAGTCCTCGTCCATGAGGGGGTCCTCCACGTATGCAAGGTTATAACGCTCAATAAGCTCGATTATGTACTCCAGCTGCTCGCCGGGGCTCTTCCTCATGTTCTCCCTCCTGTAGACGTAGACGCCCTCCTCGGGGCTCCATAGGGTGGACGCCGCCACGTCCACGCCGACCCTGCACTCCACCCCGGTGAGTTCAAGCACGTCCTGGCACGCCCTCGAGAGTATGCTCAGTATCTCCTCGCACCCGAGGGTGGTCGCCCACGCCCCCTCATCCCCCTTCCCACCGGCGAAGCTGTGGTCCACCTCCCTCAGGAGCTCGCACGCCCTCCTGTGGACCTGAACGTTCACCCGGGCTGCCTCTAGGAAGGAGCCGGCCCCGATGGGTATCACCAGGAACTCTTGGAAGTCCGGGCCGAGCCCCCTCACGTGCCTGCCGCCCCCAATCACGTTCCCGAGGGGGTATGGGAGCTCCCTAGCCATAACCCCAGCTATGTGCTGGTAGAGTGGGATTCCAAGGGAGTTTGCGGCCGCCTCAGCCGACGCCAGGGACACGGCGTATGCGGTGTTCCCCCCAATCCTCTCGAAGTTCGGGGTGTCGTCCAGCTCGTGGAGCAGTTCGTCCACCGCCCTCTGGTCGCAGGCATCCATCCCCATGAGCTCCGGGGCGATCGTCCGCTCAACCTCCTCCAACGCCGCCTCAATGCCGCCTTCGGGGTAAGGCTTAACCTCAGCCTCCCCGCGGCTGGCGCCCATCGGAGCGGCTGCCCTCCCCATGCCCGCCGCCGTGTAGACATCCACCTCTATCGTTTCATCCCCGCGGCTGTCCAAGACGCGGCGGGCCCTCACATCCTCTATGATGGTAGGGGAGCTCACCTCTACCTCCCCCTCACCTCGTAGAACTTCAGCACCTCGTCTATCAGCTCCACGTGGGAGAGGAGCATGCGCCTACAGCAGTACCGGGTTAGGCCCATGTCGTCCAGAACCTTACCCGGGTCCTCCCCGGCCTTCACCCTCCTAGCGAACTCCTCCCATAAATGCCCGATTGGCCTACCGCACGTGAAGCACCTGACGGGAATAATCACCGCCATGACCCCCAAGCTCCACTACTATGCACCCCAACCCGGTATTTAACGTGTCTAGCGGTAGCTCTTCTGGAATCTAGCCCTAGCCCCGGGCCCACCAAACTTCTTCGGCTCCTTCTGCCTCGGGTCTCCAGCCAGCATAGTTCTGTCGTAGTTGATGAAGGTCTTGTATAGCCTGTTGCTCTTCGTCCACTTCCAGAGGGCGCGGGCGATTGCCATGCGGGCGGCCTCCGCCTGCCCCATGAAACCCCCACCGGAAACGTTTACATCTATGTCTAGTTCGCCCCAAACGTCCTTCCCGGCGAGGAGGAGGGGCTCCATAATCTTCATTCTGGCTACCTCCGGCTCCCAGATTTCTAGGGGGATTCCATTTATGCGTATTCTACCCCTACCGGGCTTCACCACCGCCCTAGCGATCGCGGTCTTACGCTTACCGCTTGTGAGGAGGATTTTCCGCTTCAAATCTCAGCCCTCCACCCAATCTCCTTAGCCAGCTCCCCCACCGTGATGTAGGGGCACCGAAGCTTGTCAGCCTTGGCCTCCGGTATGGTCTCCACCTCCGCGTCCTTAAGCTCCTCTGGAACCCCTATGTAGACGCGGAGGCGGCGCAGCGCTAATCTACCCCGGGGCTTCCTCCTAGGAAGCATGCCGCGAATCACCCTCCTAACAATCTGGTCGGGCCTCCTAGGGTGGATGGGGCCCTTACCCGGGTGCCCTATCTCAAGCATCCTCCTAGCCTCCTGAACGAGGCTCCGCTTCTTCCCGGAGACCACAGCCCTCTCCGCGTTCACCACCACTATGCTCTCCCCATTCAGGAGGCGCTTCGCCACGACGCTGGCCATCCTGCCCAGGATGAGGCCGGAGGCGTCAATCACCGTGGGTTGCTCCACCCCCATGAGCGCTCACCCTATAATCTTCACGTTTGAGCCCCGGGGGTTCCTCTCCATAAGTTCCTGGATGGTGATGCATTCGCCGCCTGCCTCCAGTATCTTCCCCCGGGCCGTCTTGGAGAAGGAGAACGCCGCCACGCACACGGGGTGCGTTAGCTTCCCGGCTCCCAGCACCTTCCCGGGAACCACTACAACATCCCCCTCCACCGTGTACCTGTTTATTCTGCTTACGTTCACGACCGCCCTCCTGCTCCTCGGCTTGGAGAGCCTCTCCGCTAGGTCCCTCCAAATCTTACCCTCCCGGTTCTTCCTTAGGGTGCGGATTAGCTTTAGGAGTTCGGAGTTGGTGATTTTCCTCCTCAACTCACCGCCTCCTCCAGCTGTTCCGTGAAGTCCTTTAGCTTCCCGTCTACCACCTTCACAGCCTCCAAGAGTATGCGCTCCGGGGGGAGACCCCCCACGGACTCCACATACAAGATGAAGGACCTATCGTCCCAGCTCACGTCTATGGCTGGGGGTTCGAGGGGGCACGCCTCCACGCAGTCTCGGCAGAGGGTGCACCGGGTTAAATCCGTTACTTTGATGTGCTGGGCTACCTTCACCAGAATCCTTCGGGGGCAGATGTCCACGCACTCCCCGCAGCTGTAACACCGCTTCTCGTCAAACCTGATTACGGGGAGGTACTTGTGGGTGCACGCTGAGACCGGCTGCCACTTTGCGTGCTTGCTGCCCCTGCCTAGGCGGGCGTAGGCCTCCAACTTAATCTTCTGACCCGGGGCGAGCTTCACGATGGGTATGTTAGGGTAGACGGGCGCCACCGTTGGGTCCTCCGGCTTCAGGTCTCCCGAGTAGACGGTTACCGTTCTATCGGTTGCCTCCACGTCCAACACGAGCGTCGCCCTACATTTGCTACATCCATACTCGCTCCCACAGGCGCACTCCTCGGGTAGGACGTAATCCTCTAGGTTCGTCTTGAGTGGTATTAGGCCGAGGCGATGCGCCAGTATTTCGTCGTGTAGGACTGACGAGTTCTCGAAGATGAGAACAGAGTCTATGGCCATGCACGGAACCTCCGCTATCATGATCCTCCTCAGGGCGTTGACGTAGGAGACATCTACGTCCTGCACGAGGAGTTTAAGCCGGTCTCCATCCCTCTCCAGCACCTTCACGTCCACCATGAAGCGCCCTCCAGACGCCCCCTTACACACGCCTCCCCCTACGCCCGCCCTTCCTCCTAGTCCCGTCATGCGGGATCGGCGTGACCTCCTCTATACGCCCGATCTTGAAGCCAGCCCTAGCCAAGCCCCTAACCGCAGCCTGAGCGCCCGGGCCCGGTGTCTTTGGGCCTGAACCCCCGGGAGCCCTCACCTTGATGTGTAGGGCGGTGATTCCCTTCGCCTTCGCCACGGATGCGGCGTAAGAGGCCGCCTTCATGGCTGCGTGAGCCGACGGCTTCAGCCTGTCCGCCTTCACGAACATGCCGCCGGATGCAATCGCTATCGTCTCCGCCCCCGTGAGGTCCGTTATGTGGACTATGGTGTTGTTGAAGGAGCTGTAAATGTGGGCGATGCCCCACTTCTCCTTCTTTTCGCTCACCGCGACTCACCACCAGACTTCATCACCTGAGCTAACGGGCTCCTCGGAGAGAAGCCGATCAGCTCCTCCTCATCCCTCTTAACCAGATACCCCGGGCTCCTAACCCGTCTACCCCCAATTGCTATGTGACCGTGAACTATGAACTGCCGGGCTTGGTGTATGGTCTTGGCTAGGCCCTTACGGAAGACCACGGTCTGTAAACGCCTCTCCAACAAGTCCTCCACCGTTAAGTTTAGAACGTCGTCTAGGGTGGCGTCCTCCGGTAGGACTCCTAGGCGGTAAAGCTTACCTAAAAGCTGCTTCTCCGCGACCCCCCTCTCCTCCGGGCTCTCGCTTAGGAGGAGGCGGGCGTTCCTCCTTATGTTGGAGATCATGGTCTTTAGCCTCCACAACTCCCTCTTATTCCTCAGCCCGTATGTTCCCACGAGCTTTAACTCAGCTTCGAGTATGTCGGACCTCCATGGGTGTCGGGGTGTCCTATACTTCTTCCGCTGCCGCTTCGGGTCTCCCATTACCTCTTCTTCCTCCTCACGCCAACGGTCATGCCCTTCCTACCGGTTGTTCTGGTGCGTTGGCCCCTAACCTTCAACCCAAGGGAGTGGCGAATCCCCTTCCAACACTTAATCCTCTTCATGAAGTTTATGTCCTCTTTCATCTGAAGCACCAAGTCGGCGCTCAAGAGATGGATATCCCGGCCGGTGGACGGGTCCCTCTGCCTATTCAGCAGGTAGGGTGGGATTCCGTACTTCAGCGGGTTCCTTAACACGTCCTCTATACGCTTGACGTCCTCCTCGGAGAGGAAGCCGAGGCGGGCGTCCGGGTCCACCCCAGCAGCCCGAACGACAGCGTAGGCTAGGCGGGTGCCCACGCCCTTAATTCTGGTCAGGGCGTAGGCGACCTTCATCGACCCGTCTAGGTCCGTGTCAATTACTCTAATTACGTGCCTGAACTCGCTCGTCATCTCCAAACCACGCTACGCCACGCTGATTAGAAGATGGAAATCGTTTATTTAAGTCTTCTCAGATGCCCAGCTGGTTAAATGTCAGGTGTAGGTCGTGTTTATAATTCGTTAAAAGCTGAAGTTAACGAACCTTCAGGAGAGAAAATTAAATAACTCGGCTATGCTAAATCTCATGAAATGCCGCCTCGGGAAGTCTACATCAACGGCGAGGCGCCACTGATTAGGAGAACCGACGTTCAGGAGAGGATTCTGGTAGCCGAGGCGAAATACACGCTTGATGACGTAGTGGCTAGGATGGAGAGGAGGGGAATTAAATACTTCAACGTCATACAAGCGATAAAGCACTATCTTAGCAAGATAATTCCAAAGATCAAAAGCGAAAAGGTAATCGTCACGAAAAAGTGGGTCATCTACAGGCCATATTGGGTGGCGGCGGCCCTCTATGGCTGCCGATACATACGCAAACACACCCACAAACTTAAAATTGAGTCGGATGTGGAGGCCATCATGATACACGGCCATAAATTACAGATTATAACGCACCCGGTGAAGATAAGCGACGTACTATCAGCGCTCGCTGCGAAAATAACGAATTTTAGTTACGGCCCCGCTAAGATTAGCTCGTCGCTGGTTCAGAGGTTAGTAAAGGCGGGGGTTTCTCGTGTACTAAGTTCGCGGGATTTGACGATAGCGGAGGAGAGGGAGCTGGCCATAGAGGGTATCGAGGAGCAGGTGAGCGCCTATTACCAAGCGATGCTATGCTTCGACGCGAACACCGGAAGGGAAGATAAGGAGATGTTTAAGGCGCTGGAGAGGGTTGAAAGCCTGAAGCCAGCGGACATCTACGAATTGATGAAAGAGGGGGTATGCTTAAACATAATGCTAACAAGGGACGAAGTCGTCGACAAATTGGAAAGCGCCGTGGTGCGGCCCTCAGAGGATACCCCCTACAAAATTTTAGAGCAGGAATTCCGAGTAAGTAGGCTGGAGCTTATTTACATCCCCGTCTACCGACTAAAACTAAGGCGTGAGGGAAGCGACATAGAGATAGTGGTAAACGTGAACGGCATCACTGGAAAGGTGAACGTAATAAAATAGCTTCTAAACA
>CAZKUI010000065.1:0-6655 GCA_964555905.1 uncultured Candidatus Bathyarchaeia archaeon
GTTTTATCCTTTTACTACTGCTAGTGGGACGAGTCTTGCTACCCTCGTTGCTATGCCCACCTTGTCGCTTACCTCGGCAACCCTGTCTACGGACTTGTAGGCTGGGTCGTTCTCCTCGGCTAGGACCTTCATTGAGGCCGCCCTGACCACTATGCCCCTTCCCTCTAGGCGCCTGCGCACTTCCTCCCCCCTGAACCTCCTCAGTGCAGCCCTCCTGCTTAGCATTCTGCCGGCCCCGTGGGCTGTGCTCCCGAAGCTCACCTCCATCGCCTTCTTCGTCCCCACGAGAACCCAGGAGCTGGTTCCCATGCTCCCCGGTATGAGGACGCACTGCCCCACGCTCCTGTGGTCCGCTGGTATGTCTGGGTGCCCGGGTGGGAACGCCCTCGTCGCGCCCTTCCTGTGCACCCAAACCTTCACCCTCCTCCCATCAATCACGTGCTCCTCAACCTTCGCTATGTTGTGCGCCACGTCGTAACAGAGCTTCATGCCGAGGTCCTCAGCCGACGTCCTAAAGACCTGCTCAAAGGACTGCCTCACCCAGTGCATGATCGCCTGCCTGTTGCAGAATGCGTAGTTCACGGCGCACGCCATGGCCTGGAAGTAGTCCTCCGCCTCCCTGCTGGTTCCCGGGGCGCAAGCCAGCTCCCTGTCCGGAATTCTAATCTTATACTTGCGCACCGCCCTCTCCATCACCCTGAGGTAGTCGCTGCAGATTTGGTGGCCGAACCCCCTAGAGCCGCAGTGAATCATGACTGTTACTTGGCCTTCCCTCTCTATTCCGAATGCCTTAGCCACCTGCGGGTTGTATATCCTGTCTACGCGTTGAATCTCTAGGAAGTGGTTCCCGCTTCCAAGCGTCCCAATCTGGGTTAGACCCCTATTCTTGGCTGTGGTGGAAACCTTGTCCGGGTTGGCGCCCTCCATGCAACCCTCCTCCTCGCAGTGCTCCGCATCCTCAGGCCAGCCCAGCCCCCTATCAATAACCCAGTTCACGCCCTCCATCACCATCCTCTCCAACTCGCTGCTGGTGACCCGGAAGTCCTTCCTCCTGCTTCCAAGCCCGCAGGGGACATTCCTGAATATGACCGCCGCTAACTCCCCAAGCTTCGGCTTTACATCCTCAACCGTGAGGTTTGTGGTAATGAGGCGAACCCCACAGTTAATATCATAGCCGACCCCACCGGGGCTTATAACGCCCTCCTCGTAGTCCGTGGCGGCGACACCGCCTATTGGGAAGCCGTAACCCTCATGCCCATCGGGGAGGACTATAGCATGCTTATAGATTCCGGGTAGACACGCCACGTTGGCAGCCTGCCAGAGAGTCCTATCGGTCTTCATCTTCTCTAGGAGCTCCGAGTCCGCGTATATGATGACTGGAACCCTCATATCGGCCCTATGCTTGGGTATCTGCCAAACGTAGCGGTCCACCTGCTCAATAGGAACGTTACCACTCAACTCAGACAACCCTCACTAACTTCCTACCAGATAAGATGATACCCTAGTTATTTAAGTTGACTACTCCCGCACCCACGCACCCTTCATCCGCCGGAATCGTCGACGGAGAGGTAGGCAAATTTTTTCTATTTGTTTTACAGTTTTTAGGTGGGTAGTTGGGTTGCCGAAGAAAAAATCCGTAATTGGGGCGATAGTCTCGCTCGTGGCTGGAGCCTTCATCACGCTGAACGCCCTACTCCTAGGAGTCGGGTACGTGGCTGGAATAATCTACGGCTTCTTCGTAGGTAGACATTGGATAATGCGTTGGCTCATACCTAATGCGCTGCTTTTCATGATTTTAGGCGTTGTGTGCGGCATCGTCGTAATCGTCTGCGGTAAGAGGGCTCTGTCGAGAAGAAAGCGGGAAGATGCGATAATGATAATCGTCTTTTCTGTGCTTAGCATACTGGCTGGAGGGGGCTTCGCTATAGGTGCAATACTTGGAGTCGTTGGCGGTGTGCTCTGCTTGGAGGGAATCTAGGCCCCAGAAAGACTAAAGGGCTCACCAGAACGGAGAATCTCCTCGCCTACATCATTTTTGTGCTTCTTCAGGGCATCCACCCTTCATCTGTGGGTAGAAGCGTGGAAAACAAATAGGGCTTCTCAGCTGAAAAAGGGGCGCCTAACCGTTTTTATTTTCCCATTCTATGCCGCGTTTCACGATCTTACTCCAGCATGCACTGCAGATTGGGAGTATCTTCCCGTTGTATTGTATGTAGAGTTTTATGTCGGTGCTTTTGCATCTCGGGTTCCACGGGTTGGCGCAGCGTTCTGCTTCCAAGGGTTGCCACCGCGTTGTGGTGGGGGTGGTGTTTTAAAAGTGCTTTGCCCCATAGGAATGTAATGTCGTGGGGAGTGGCTAGCGGAAGTAAACCTATAGGTGAAAACTCCAACCTTACAAATGAATCTGGGTGAACGGGGGATGACTCTAATCCTGCTGATCAACGACGACGGCATCAAGTCGGTGGGGCTCTTAGCCATGAAGAGGGCGCTCGACGACCTCGGAGATGTCTTCGTGATCGCCCCGGAGAGGGAGAGGAGTGGGATAGGGAAGGCGATCACCTGTGGGGGTCAGGTGAGGGTCTACGACGCCGCGCTTCTAGATGGTTCCCACGCCTACGCCATCACTGGAACGCCAGCCGACGCATTCATGATAGCGGTGAGGAAGCTCCTAGGACGTAGACCCGACCTGCTCGTCTCCGGCATAAACCTCGGACCAAACCTCGGGATAGACGACCTCCTTAACTCCGGAACCCTTGGAGCCGCCTTAGAAGCCGCCATCCACGGCGTTCCAGCCGTCGCGGTCTCCTATTGTATGTCCGTTACCGCGAGTGGTGATGAGAAGCGGCGGGTTACCCTAGAGGAGTTGGAGGCGACCGTGGAGGTCGCCCGAAGGGTTGTGAGGTATGTGTTGGAGAGGGGGATGCCGGAGGGCGTGGACATAATCTCCATTAACGTCCCGAGGGGTGCACGCCTTGGGAACGTGAAAGCCACAAGCCTCTCCTATAAAAGCTACGGCGACATATACGTGAAAACGGGAGACGGCTACCACATATCAGGGTGGGCGCTAGACATGTACCCAGACGACGAACCCGGAACCGACATACACGCGGTGAAGGTGGAGGGCGCCATATCCATAACCCCGATCTGTCTACGACTCCAACACAACCTAGACGCCCTCAAGGGCATGCTAGAGCAATTATTTGGGGGCGCACGAGATGTTGGAGATTGATGGAAGCCTGAAGAGCGGAAGCGGCACAATCCTAAGGCTCTCGGTGGCGCTAGCATCCATTCTAGGGGAGCCGCTGCACGTGTATAACATCAGGGCGAAGAGGCCAAACCCGGGACTTAGACCCCAGCATTTAGAGGCGGTGCTCACGGCGGCTAAGCTATGCGGGGCGGAGGTTGAGGGCGCCAAGGTAGGCTCCAGGGAGATTTGGTACACGCCCGGGAGGATTACGGGTGGGGAGTTCCACGCAAAGATTGGAACAGCTGGGAGCATACCCATGCTATTGATGACCATACTCCCAATATGCGCCTTCGCCGACAGGAGGGTCACCGTCCACGTCTCGAAGGGTGGAACGGACACTAGGAATGCGCCCACCATCAACTACATAAAGCACATTTTACTCCCAATCCTGAACCGCATGGGGCTGAAGGTAGGCATCACCGTCCATAAGTATGGGTATTATCCGAAGGGGCTGGGCGAGGTTACCATGGAGGTCCAGCCCTGCCGCAGGCTTAAACCCATAAAGCTTGAGGAGTTCGGGGAGCTGAGGGGCATCCGCGGGGTCTCCGTCTGCACGTTCTTGGAGGACCGTAAGGTGGCTGATAGGCAGGCGAGCGCCGCGAGGAGGCTCCTCATGAGGCACGGCTTAGACGCGGACATAGAGGTTGTCTACGACCGCTCCAACCCAGCCCAGAAGGGAAGCTCCATCGTGCTATGGGCGGAAACCACCACAGGCGTCCTCCTCGGAGCCGACTCCATCGGGGAACTGAGGAAACCAAGCGAGAAGGTCGGGGAGGAAGCCGCCAGCGCCCTCATCCAAGAGGTTAAAGCTAGGGCTACCGCCGACGTCCACCTAGCTGACATGCTCATTCCATACGTCGCGATGGCGGATGGACCCTGCCTATACCTCACGAGGGAGGTGACGGAGCACACCGAAACCAACATCTGGCTTGCAGAGGAACTCCTAGGCGTGAAGTTCTCCGTTAGGAAGGTAGACGGCCTATATAGAGTGGAGAAGCTGGAGGCCTAGACCCGTTGGATGCGAGGGTTAGGGGGGTCTACGCCACAGCCCTCACGAAGCTCCTCATGGAACACGGCTTCCGCATCGTCCAGCCATCAGACGCCATAATGAAGAGGCTCGGTCTGGAATACATTCTGGAAACCCCGGACCTAGACGTGGACGACAGACTTGACAGGCAGGGGGTCTGGGCGGCTGGAGGGGCTGACGCCATAGACGCCTTCCGAAAGGTCTTAAGGGAGAATCTAGACGACGCCATACTGAGAAGAAGCAAGCTTACGCTCCATGGAGTTTATAAGGGCGTGGTGGTGGACGCCGCAAACTCCCTCGTAGACATCGGATGCGCCATCGGCGTGCTGGACAGGTCAAACCCGTGCGGGACGCTGAGCGACGGGGTGGAGTTGGTGGTGCAGGTGAAGAAGGCTCCACCAGCAGTAAAGAAGCCACTACTATCCACCGAAATATCCCTACCAACAAAATACGTGGTCTTGGTGGAGAAGCCCGGGGTCTGGGTGAGCAAGAAAGTCACCGACCCAGATGCCCGAAGTAGGTTGCTTAACTTAGGCGCGAAATTTTCCCAGCTGGGCTTAGGAATCATTTGGAGGCCGTCCGCCGTGGGCCAACCAGACGAGGTGTTAGAGGCGGAGGTGGGGAGGGTAGCTGAGGAATGGGGGGAAATCATGGATGAAGCGGTGAGGGTGGACGCCCCAGCCACCCTCAGGGAGGGGAGCCAAGTCCTAGACGCCGAGTTTCCAGCGCTCTCAAAGGAGAAGCTGGATGAGGTCAGGGGGCAGGTGGCACCAACCCTCCCAAGACACCACTACTACAGGGCGTGCGGCGGGGCCATATCATCCTCGCTCACCCTAGCCGAGAAGCTCCTAGAGCAGGGGCACCCCATGGGGGATGTGGAGCGCCTATTCAGGGAGGCGATCAACCAAGAGTACCCCCTCCCGGGCTCAAAACTCAGGATAATCCACGTGAAGCTGGGTGGGGAGGTTTTAAGTCTCGGGGAGGCACGCTTGGAGAGCCTAAACCCCGAGAGTGGAGCCCTAAGGCTCGCCAGGGTTATAAGGGGTCGGGGTGTCTACGACGGGCTTGGAGTCCCGAGGGAACCCGGAGATGTGGCTGTTACGGAGACGAGGGTTGGCTCTTGGCTTCTAAAGACAGCGTATCTAACCAGCCGAGGTGAATGGAAGGGAACGTACGTGAACATCAACACCCCCGTGGAACTCTACCCAAGGAAAATCAGGTATGTAGACCTGGAGGTGGATGTGTGCATCTGGCCAAACGGCAGGGTTAGAGTTTTGGATATGGATGGGTTCAGGAGGGCTGTAGAAGAGGGTGTGGTTGGGGAGAGGCTCGCCAAGAAGGTGGAGAGCCTAGTGGACGAGGTGGTGGAGGAAGCCGAAAGCGGGTGCCTTAGGCCAGCAAAGTATATATAAAGGAGCGGCAAAACCCTACATATCTTGGTGGGGTGGGGTGAGCATCTGGAAGCTTAGGCTCTCCATACTAACGACCTTAGCGATACTCATAGGCGTCTCCACCCTCTTCTTCACCGTAATCCTAGGGTGGCTCGGCGTAAACCTAATCTTCGTCCCCGTACTAGTGGTCATCTTCAACGTCGTCCAGTGGCTCATAGCACCATACATCATAGACGCCGTCTACGGAGTGAGGGAACTCAGCCCGAGAGAGGCGCCAAAGCTACACCGCATGGTGGAGAGGCTCAGCAGGGCGAGCGGCATAAAGAAGCCGAGGCTGATGCTGGCGCGCGTGCCGATACCGAACGCCTTCGCCTACGGCTCCCCAATCGCGGGGACGAGGGTCGCCGTCACCGAGGGGTTGCTGAGCACCCTAGGGGATGAAGAGGTGGAGGCGGTTCTCGGGCACGAACTCGGGCATCTAAAGCACCGAGACGTGCAGGTGATGATGTTCGCCTCGGTCCTCCCAGCAATATTCTACTGGATTGGGAGGTCGCTCCTCTTCACTGGACTGTACTACCGAAGGGATGAGGAGAGGAGTGGAGGAGCGGCCTTAATTGGAGCCGCCTGCCTCGCACTCTACTTCTTGCTCAGCCTTCTAGTGCTCCACCTAAGCCGCCTGAGGGAGTACTACGCCGACGCACACAGCGCCTCCATAGTGCCTGACGGGGCGAGGAAGCTCTCCGAGGCACTCGCAAAGATCGTCTACGCCTCCGAGGCTGGTCTACGAAGGAGCCTGAGGGCATCCGGGTTCAGCCCGGAGCACCTCGCATTCAAGTCCCTATTCATCACAGACCCGGAGTGCGCCAGCAGGGACAGGGCGTCCATAGAACTCATCAACCGGGGTGTCGGCGACGAGGAGCTCGTTGAACGCCTGCTCTCAAGGAGGCTGACGCCGCTGGAGCAGTTCCTAGAGCTGTTCTCCACACACCC
>CAZKUI010000066.1:0-6571 GCA_964555905.1 uncultured Candidatus Bathyarchaeia archaeon
CTATCAATGTACAGGGCGCCCCCTCCCAACCCACCCATCTCCGGGGGTAGTTGAACGTTTACGCATAACTGCATGCAAAGCTGGGACTTCCCCGAGCCGAACTCGCCGTAGAATTCCGTTATGGTTTGCGTTTCGAGCCCTCCTCCGAGGAGCGCGTCTAGGTTTTTGCTTCCCGTTGTCAATCGCTCAACGCTCTCCCTCATTTTTAAGAGTTCCTCGGCGGTGACGAACTGGAGGGATATG
This sequence comes from uncultured Candidatus Bathyarchaeia archaeon, assembly GCA_964555905.1. Lineage (GTDB taxonomy): Archaea > Thermoproteota > Bathyarchaeia > EX4484-135 > B24-G1 > CAZKUI01. The sequence goes on from CAZKUI010000066.1 coordinate 244, forward strand.
CATGAGCGGGCGGCGTTTATAATCTTCTCAGCCCGTTGCTCCCCGATTCCAGCCTGCATCAGCTCCCTTAGGGTTGCCATGGCCACCGACTCTATGGTTCGGAACCCGAACTCCCTCAGCTTCTTGGCGGTGGCCGGCCCCACCCCGGGGAGGTCTTCTAGGCGCTCATACCGCCTCTCCATGTTGGATACCCCAGATTTCCAAGTGAAAAGTTGGTTTGCGCATATTTAAGTTGGGTGTAGGTGGGGTGTAGTTGTCCACGGGGGTGGGTGAACGTGTTGCCACGAAAGTGATATAAGTAATTGTGGTATACTGAAACCGCGGCGGAGGCGTGGATTTTGAACGTAGATATGATTGAAAACGTGGCTGTAGAACTCCTCAGGCGGGCTGTAATTTACCTGCCAGAGGATGTGAAGAGAGCGCTTCAACGCGCCTACGAAAATGAGGATAACGCAGCCGCTAAAACCCAGCTGGAGGCTATACTCCGTAATATAAAGTTGGCTGAGGAGAACGAAGCGCCCGTCTGCCAAGACACAGGCCTCATAAACTTCTACGTGAGTGTTGGGGGGAAACTTTGGGATTTAGTGGAAATTGAGGAGGCCCTGAGGAGGGCGACGAGGAGGGCGACGCGGGAGGTGCCCCTCCGCCCGAACGCCGTAGACATATTCACCGAAAAGAACACCGGGGACAACACGGGCCGGATGGTTCCGCACATAAACTGGGAGTTCACGACTGGCGACGTATTGGAGATTACCGCGTTCCCGAAGGGGGGTGGTTCGGAGAATATGTGCGCCCTGAGGATGGCGAGCCCCGGTGAGGGGTTGAGTGCGGTGAAGAGGTTCGTTGTGGACTCCGTTCTGGAGGCGGGTGCGAAGCCGTGCCCCCCGGTTATACTCGGAGTTGGCATCGGCGGGGGTTCAGATATCGCCATGAAGTTGGCTAAGAAGGCGCTGTTGAGGCCCCTAGACCAGCCGAACCAGAACCCCGAGGCGGCGAAGCTGGAGGAGGAACTTCTAAAGGCGGTTAACATGACGGGCATAGGGCCCATGGGCGTCGGTGGAAGGTCTACGTGCCTCGGGGTGAAGGTGGAGTACGCCCACAGGCACGTTGCATCCTACCCAGTGGCCGTGGCCTTCCAGTGCTGGGCTGCTAGGAGGGCCTCCGCCCGCATTCACCCGGACGGGAGTGTGGAGTACCTAACCCGTTAGTGGGGTGTTTGGGGGATGGCTGAGTACAGGCTTAAAACCCCGATATCCGAGGAGGACATACGAAAGCTGCATGTGGGCGACACAATATACATCTCCGGGACGATGGTGACCGCTAGGGACTCCGCCCACAAGAGGGCCCTTGAGTTTTTCAGGCGTGGGGAGCCCCTACCAGTGAACTTGGAGGGTGGGGTTGTCTACCACTGCGGCCCCCTAGCGATGAAGGAGGACGATAAGTGGAGGGTCGTAGCCGCTGGCCCAACCACCAGCGCCCGAATGGAAATGTTCGAGGCGGACTTCATCAAGGCGTACGGGGTTCGAGTTGTGGTCGGGAAGGGCGGCATGGGCCAAAAGACGACGGACGCCATGAAGGAGTATGGAGCCGTCTACGCGGCGTTCACGGGCGGGGCGGCGGTTCTAGCGGCCCAAGCGATAAAGCGGGTGGTTGGGGTGGAGTGGCTTGACTTGGGTGTGCCGGAGGCGTTATGGATATTTGAAGTTGAGGACTTCGGGCCCCTCACCGTTGCGATAGACGCCCACGGAAACAACCTCCTAGAGGACGTTCGGAAGAAGGCCCTGGAGAGGAAGGCTAGGATTTATGAAATGCTCGGGGTGTAGGCGGTCGGAATGGAGGTCATAGATGCGGATGTCCTTATAATTGGAGCTGGCATAGCGGGGATGAGGGCGGCGATAGCCGCCGCTGAAGCGGACAGAAAACTTAGGGTGCTGGTGGTCTCAAAGACCTACGCGGTGCGCTCCCACTCCGTCTGCGCTCAGGGGGGAACCGCGGCCGCGTTGAGGGAGGGGGACTCCCCGGAGCTGCACGCTTGGGACACGGTGAAGGGCTCCGACTTCCTAGCAGACCAAGACGTGGTGGAGTTCTTCACGAGGAAGGCGCCCGAGGAGGTCATCAGGCTGGACCACTGGGGCTGCCCGTGGAGCAGAACCCCGGATGGGAAGATAGCTCAGAGGCCCTTCGGGGGCCACAGCTTCCCGAGAGCGTGCTTCGCCGCCGACATGACGGGCCTCCACGAGGTCCACACCCTGTATGGGAGGGCCCTAGCCTACGACAACATAGAGTTCTACGAGGAGTGGTTTGTCACGTCCCTCGTTGTAGACGGGGGCGTCGCCAAGGGTGCAACTGCGATAGAGCTGAAGACGGGGGATATGCACGCTTTTAGGGCGAAGGCAATCGTAATGGCCACTGGAGGCACGGCGAGGATGTACGAGTTCACCACATTCTCGCACACCGCAACCGGGGACGGGATGGCAATCGCCTACAGGGCTGGAGCCCCACTCATGGACATGGAGTTCCTTCAATTCCACCCAACTGGGCTGGTCCCCTCGGGCATACTGATTACGGAGGGGGCTAGGGGTGAGGGCGGCTACCTCATAAACGCCGAGGGGGAGAGGTTCATGAAGCGCTACGCCCCCGACAGGATGGAGCTAGCCCCGAGGGACATAGTGGCGAGGGCTGAGAAGAGGGAGCTACTAGACGGAAAGGGCTTCACAGGCCCATACGGACCCTACATAGGGCTTGACCTCAGGCACCTCGGAGAGGAGAAGATAAACAAGAGGCTCCCCCTCATAAGGGACGTCGCCATCAACTTCGCTGGCATAGACCCCGTAGAGGAGATTATACCGATTAGGCCCGTCGCCCACTACACCATGGGTGGGATAAAGGCGAACATAAGGTGCGAGACGCCGATACCCGGGCTCTACGCGGCTGGGGAGTGCGCCTGCCTGAGCGTCCACGGCGCAAACAGGCTGGGGACGAACTCCACCATAGACTGCCTCGTCTTCGGGGCGGTGGCCGGGGAGGAAGCCGCGAAGCGGGCGTCCTCAGCCGGCCTCCCGGAACTCCCAAAGGAGAAACTGGAGCGGGAGGAGAAGCGGATATTCGATGAGATACTGGGGAGGGAGGGGGACTACGAGGTTCCGGAAATCAGGAGTAGGCTGAGGAGGGTGATGAGCGAGAAGGTGGAGATATTCAGGACGGGTGACGAGTTGGAGGCCGCCGTGAAGGAAATCCGGGAGCTAAAGAGGATGTTTGAGGATGTGAGGGTGGACGATAAGGGCAGGCGGTTTAACACGGCGCTCGTTCAGGCGTTGGAACTCAGCTCCATGTTGGACGTATCGGAGGTCACGGCGCTCGGCGCCCTAGCCAGAAAGGAGTCTAGGGGAGCCCACTACAGGCTTGACTACCCAAACCGGGACGACGAGAACTGGCTGAAGCACACCCTAGCTTACTACACCAAGGAGGGGCCCGTATTGAAGTACATCCCCGTCACCATAACGAAGTGGCCTCCAACCGTTAGGAAGTATTAGGGGGTGGTGCCGTGTCCTCCGAGGCTAAAACCGTTAAGTTTAGGATTAAGCGGTACAACCCGGAGTTGGACAGGCATTTCGTCTCCACCTACGATGTTCCCGTCCGTAAGGGTATGACCATACTGGATGCGCTCCTCTACATCAAGGACAACCTAGACGCGACGCTCACGTTCAGGTATTCGTGCAGGATGGGGCAGTGCGGGAGCTGCGGCATCCTCGTTAACGGGAAGCCCATGCTCGCGTGCTACACGCAGGTCCTCCACCTAGGAACGGACGTAGTAGAATTGGAGCCGCTTCCAAACCTGCCGGTGATAAGGGACCTAGTCGTAGACGTTAAGCCGTTCTTCGCGAGGTACAGGAAGGTTACGCCGTACCTAATAAAGCCGGAGGAGGAGCTGGAGAAGCCGGAGGAGTTCCTCCAACCCCCGGAGAACTTCTGGGAGATTTGGGACCTAACCGTCTGCACGAAGTGCGGCATCTGCTTTGCAGCGTGCCCAGCTGCGATAGACGACGACTATTTGGGCCCGTCAGCCCTAGCCACAAACTACCGATTCCTGAGGGACGTCAGGGATGAAGGTCTAAACGAGAGGTTGGACGCCGTCTCCGAGACCCTGTGGCTCTGCACGTCGTGCAACTCGTGCAGCCTGATGTGCCCGAAGAACGTAGACGGCTCCGCGTCCGTCGTTGAAACCAGAAGCCTCGTGGTGGAGAGGGGCTACATACCGAGAACCGTGAAGGAGGTCCTTGAGAGCGCCTTCACCTACCATAACCCCCTACGCACCTCCCAAGCTAAGAGGTTGAGCTGGGCTGAGGGGCTGAATGTGAAGCTACTACCCGAGGTTGGAAGCGCCGAATACCTATACTTCGTATGTTGCTCAGCGGCGTTTGACCCAAGAAATCAGGAGATTGCGAGGTCTACGGCTGTAATCCTCAGGGAGATCGGCGTGGACTTCGCCAACCTAGGTAAGGAGGAGTGGTGCTGCGGCGACCACATACTCAGGATGGGCGAGAAGGGCCTGTTCGAGGAACTCGCCGACCACAACGTTTCCATGTTTGAGAAGTACGGAGTAGACAAGGTCATAACGGTGTCCCCGCACTGCTTCAACACCATGAAGAACGACAAGCCCTACACAGACCTCGGCGTGCAGGTCTACCACTACACGCAGATAATAGCAGACGCCATAGACACCGGGAGGCTCAAGCCGACTAGGGAGATAAGGCGCAGGGTTGCCTACCACGACCCGTGCTTCCTAGGCAAGCGCAACAACATCTACGAGGAGCCGAGGAAAATACTCGAATCCATCCCGGGGCTGGAGCTCATCGAGTTTAGGAGGAGGTTGGAGAATAGCTACTGTTGCGGTGGGGGCGCTGGCAGGGTTTGGGTCGAGGAGGCGCCTCCCGAGAAGCGCCCCTGCGTGGAGAGGGTGAGGGAGGCGGTTGAAATCGGGGCTGAGGTCGTAGCCGTGGCGTGCCCATTCTGCATGACGACGCTGGAGGACGCCGTGAAGGTCTTGGAGGTAGAGGACAAAATCGTGGTGAGGGACGTATCGGAACTCGTGAGGGAGGCCTGCGGCCTGTAGGCGGGTAACCCGCAACTAGCTAGGTTTACCCCGCTTTATTCCCCTCGGCCCCTCGTAGACGAGGATTAGCTGGCTTACGTCCCCAGCCGTTATCTCGTAGTCCCCCGTTATTTCTATGGCGTTCCTCGGGCATTTCTCGGCGCACAGCCCGCAGAAAAGGCACCTCCCAACGTAGTACGTGAGCTTCGCATTTTCACCCTTACCCTCGATGGTCATGGCGCCGGATGGGCAGACCCTCGCGCAGGTTCCACACCCGATGCACCTTTCTAGGTCTATCTCTACTCTGCCCCGTAGACCCTCCACTTTGGGCCTCCTCTCGTATGGATGCCTTACCGTGGCCGGCCTCCTAAAAAGGTGCCTAATTAGCTCCCCTACCACAGCCACGCCAGAACACCCCCAGCTAGGAGCTGAACAACCAGCACCTGAACTATGGAGAGGGGGAGCAGGTAACCCCAGAAGTTCCTAAGCGTCTGGTCTATGCGGAACCTAGCGAAGGCAGCCCGGATGAGGGAGATGAGCAGCACGTACGCCGTGACCTTCGCTAGGAAGTAGACAATCGGCGGGATTGGGGCTGGGCCGGCTGGGCCTCCGAGGTAGAGGGAGACGGCGAGGCCGGCGAGCAGGAGCGTAGACAGGTCCTCCCCAAGCCTAATAACGGCGAGCTTCCTCCCCGAGAACTCCGTCTCCCAGCCGGCGACTATCTCGGTCTCGGCGGTTGGGGCGTCAAATGGTACCCTCCTCAGCTCAGCCACGACGCACATCGTGAACACGATGAACCCGAGCGGCTGGATGACGGCGAGCCAAACCCCGCTCCCAGCCTGCCACGCAACGATGCGGCTGATTGAGAGGCTCCTGGCGGCTATGGCGGTGCCGATAGCCGCCATGCCCATGGGAACCTCGTAGGCCAGCAGTTGGAGCGTCGCCCTCACAGCTCCGACCGCCGTGAAGCGGTTGGCCGAAGCCCAGCTCCCCAAGAATATGGCAATCATGGGGAGCATGAAGAGGAATAGGACGAGGAGCAGGTCCCCCTCAAACCCGACGGTGGAGTAGACGCCCGACATCGGTATGAAGAGGAGGGCCGTAAGCGGGGAAGCCAGCAGTATCAGCGGGGAGGCGGCGAATATCACCCTGTCAGCCGCAAACGGGGTTATGTCCTCCTTGGACAGGAGCTTTATGAGGTCAGCTATCGGCTGGAGTAGGCCGTGGGGCCCCACG
>CAZKUI010000067.1:0-6424 GCA_964555905.1 uncultured Candidatus Bathyarchaeia archaeon
GGACAGGAGCTTTATGAGGTCAGCTATCGGCTGGAGTAGGCCGTGGGGCCCCACGTGGAGCGGGCCGTACCTGTTCTGGAGCTTCGCCACGAACTTCCTATCCACCCACTCGTAGAAGAGCGCCAGGGCGATGAGCGTGAGGAACCCCGGGAAGACCACGACCTGAACAAGCCACGTTAGCGAATTCCATACCATCTCATTCCATACCTCCTGAGCTTCTCCCCGCTCCAGCTCCAAGATTTACCATCCCGGATGAAGGTGACCCTGTCCATGCAGGCTATGCAGGGGTCTATGCACGCGATTATCGCTGGTATATCGGCGATGTAGCACCCCTCCAGCATCTTACACAGGGCGGGTATGTTCGCCAGCGTCGGCGTCCTCACCTTCATCCTGCTCGGCTTGTTCGTCCCATCACCCCTAATGTAGTATAGGAGTTCACCCCTCGGAGCCTCCACCCTCCCAACCACCTCCCCGGGCCCAGCCCTAGTCGGAGCCTTCACCCTCACAGGCCCGTCTGGAAGCCGCTCCAGCGCGTGGAGAATTACGTTCACGCTCTCAAGCATCTCGTCGCAGCGGACGAGTATGCGGCTGAGGACGTCGCAGCCGTCGTCTACGACCATGTGGACTGGAACCTCTTCATACGCGATGTATGGGTCATCCACCCTCACGTCCCGCTTCACGGCGCTCGCCCTAGCCGTTGGGCCAACGGCGCAGAGGGAGATTGCATCCCTCGGCTTTAGCGGGCCTACGCCCTCGGTTCTCACCCTAACCGTTTTCTCCCTTAATATGATGTCGCGGTAGCGCTTCACCCTCTCCCCCACGTAGCTCACAGCCTTCTTCATCGCCTCCACCATGCTGGGGGTTAGGTCCCTCCTCACCCCACCTACCGTGTTCACCGCGTGCTGAACCCTGTTCCCGGTGGTTAGCTCGAATATGTCTAGGACCTTCTCCCTGTCCCTCCAGCAGTACATGAACAGCGTGTCGAAGCCTATCTCGTGCATCATCACCCCAAGCCATAGGAGGTGGCTGTGTATCCTCTCCAGCTCCGCCAGCGCCACCCTGATGTACTGGGCTCTTGGGGGCGCCTCCACGCCCATGAGCTCCTCCGCCGTGGTGGTGTAGCATGTGGTGTGGGCGTAGGTGCAGATTCCGCATATCCTAGCGGTGAGGAGGGCGTTCTGTATGTAGGTCTTTGATTCAGCCAGCTTCTCTATGCCCCTGTGGTTATAGCCGAGCCTCGGCCTCACACCCACCACGCACTCGCCCTCCACCTCAAATAGGAAGTGGATGGGCTCCTTCAACGCCGGATGCTGAGGGCCAACCGGAACCTCGAACACGCTCACGTGGCTTCCCTCCCCCCTCTAAGGGGGTGCACCCCCCTCGGCCAGTCGTCCGGCAGGAGCAGCGGGGATAGGTCTGGGTGGCCTTCAAACTCAACGCCGAGGAGGTCGTGCATCTCCCTCTCGTATAGGACGGCTCCGGGGATCACATCCGTGATCGTGGGGGCCACGGGCTTCCCCTCCGGAACGTCCACCCCAACCGAGAGGATTACGCCACCCCTTGACAGGTGGTAGAAGAGTTCCAGGCCGCCGTTCGCCTCCAGCCCGGTTATGGTGATGAGGTGCCTGAATCCGTGCTTCTCAACCAGCGTCTTTATGACATCCTTTAGCTTTTCCAGTGGAACCTTAATGAAAACCCGCCTCTCGCGCTGAATTCTACGCTCCAGAATGGTTTCAGACCCTAATTCATCCTCTAGTTTATCCGCGACCTCAGCCGTCCTCCACCCCTCCCTTGAGCTTACTCACCAGTGCCACTATACCGTCTATTATCGCCTCGGGCTTCGGCGGGCACCCAGCCACGTAGACGTCTACGGGTAGAACCTCGTCCACGCCGCCGAGGACATTATAAGCGCCCCTGAACACACCACCGCTAATAGCGCACGAGCCGACCGCAACCACGAACTTCGGCTCGGGCATCTGCTCGTAGACGCGGATCAGTCGGTCCCTTACCTGCCTAGTGACGGGCCCTGTGACCACGAGGACGTCGGCGTGCCTCGGGCTTCCCATGGGGAGTATGCCGAACCTCTCCACGTCGTACCTCGGGGTGAGGGCCGCGAGCACCTCTATGTCGCACCCGTTGCAGCCTCCGGTGTTGAAGTGGAGTATCCACGGGGAGCTGGCCCTCGCCCACGAAACAAGCCCCATCTACGCTCCCTCCCTTAGGTAGTATAGGAGTGAGGCGGCGAGGAGGGCTGTTAGGATGTATAGCGCCGGGTAGACGCCGGGGTTGTACATGGACGCCGCCGCGAGGAATATGGTGATGTCAAAGACGAGGAAGAGAACCACGTAGATGTAGAACCTCTCAAGGTTGAGGCGTGGTCTTATCGGGGGTAAATCCTCACCACACGCGTATGGAGCCAGCTTCCCAGCCGTCTTCTCCCCCTTTGGGGCAAGTAGACCCCCAACTAAGTAAAGAACTAGGCCAAGTAGGAGCGACATAACGAATGCGATTAGAACCGCGGTCGGGTCACCCCACATAGGACTCCTCGTCCCCAGAGGTATAAGCCACGGGCTCTCAGATATAAAGGTTTAAAGGAGGGAGCCGCAACTTAGGAGTTCCATGGGTGGGGGAGTCGAGTTTGGCGCTGTGGGAACTCATCCAATTGACGTTGATGTTTCTAACCGTGGCGTTAGCCATCTTAGCCGTGGAGCTATCAAACCTGATCTACGCGGTTATCGCCCTCTGCGGGATGTACGTGACCATAGGCCTGCTCTACTGGACCCTGCACGCCCCCTACGTGGCCTTGTTTCAGTTCGTGGTCTACGCTGGGGCGGTCATAGTCCTATTCCTAGTGGTGGTGGCGCTCGCTGGGGGTGAAGCGCAGGTTGAGGGTTGACTGGCCCAGAATCATCGGCTTAGCCCTCGTCCTAGGGGTATTCGCCGTAATATTGCTCATCGCCTCCTACAAATTCCCCCTCTTCAGCTACGTGGAGGCGCCGAGGACGGTCGTCCCCGCGGGGGAGGCGGATAGGGGGCTCTGCGGGGTGCTCTGGGGTAGGAGGCAGATGGACCTACTGGCTCAGGCGGTTTTGCTATTCGCTGCCACCGCCTCCTGCGTAGCCATACTGAGGGGTGAGAGGCGTTGATTCCCCAGAACGCGTATCTGCTGTTCTCAGCCGCCCTATACCTCATCAGCCTCTACTGCCTAGCGGCGAAGCGCAACATGATTCGCCTCCTAATCGCCGTTGAGATCATGGTGAACGCCGCCTGCATAAACTTCGTCGCGTTCTCCAGCCACGGAGTTCCCGGGGTTGTAGACCCCCTAGCCCAAGCATTCGCGGTCGTCTCAATAGCTGTTGGTGGTTGCATAGCGGCTGTGGGTCTCACCATCGCGTTCTACGCCTACCGCCACTACGGAACTTTGGATGTGCGGAGGTTGAGGAGGCTTCGCGGGTAGTGGAAAAGCTACATTTGGTGCTTATTTTCAGATTTATTCTGTAACGTGTGCGAAACGCTTAAATCCCCCACATCTAACCCTACTCAACACGGTCTCAAGAGGGCTGGATGGGGGCGCACGTGAACGTTAGGGAGCAGGTGCATAGTCACTGGTCAGCCCGTATCTAACGGGCAATTCCCCGAGTTCTCCTTAGCTAGCCCACCTGCTCCCGGTGGCGATTCGCCTCAGAGGTGGTTGACTTGTTCACCACTCCCCTAGACGCTCTTCTATTCTTCACCGTCACGGTTCCCGTCGTTGGCTTCATAGAGCACAAGTTAGGCGTTAAATGGTTGAAGGAGGCTTACGCGCTCGCCGGGTTCTCGGCATCCCTTTACCTACTCTTAGGTGTCTACCGCCGGATCGTGGATGAAGGCGTCTTAGTTGTGGCGTTATACGGCTCCCCGCCGCCCCTAGGGGCTTGCTTGGAGGTGGACGCCTTCAGCCTCTTCATGGCGTTAATCGCGGTCTCGCTGGGCTTACTCTCCACCGTCTACTCGTTCAGGTACATGGAGAAGGACACGGGACTAACGCTCTACTATACACTCCTACTCGGGATGACCGCTGGGATTGTCGGCGTCTCCTTCGCCGGGGACCTCCTCACACTATACGTATTCTGGGAGGTTATGTGCGTCACATCATACGCCCTCGTCGCATTCAGGAGAGAACACTGGGAACCCGTGGAGGCTGGCTTCAAATACCTCATCATGAGTTCCGCTGGGAGCGCCACCATACTCCTCGCGATGAGCCTCCTCTACGGCATGACCGGAACCCTGAATCTGGCGTACTTAGCGGCCAGCCTCCACGATGCAGGCGGGGATAGGTGGCTCCTACTCCCCCTCACCCTGACCATAGTGGGGTTTGGGGTGAAGGGCGCCGTCGTGCCACTACACACCTGGGCGCCGGACACGTACTCCGCGGCTCCAGACCCGGTGAGCGCCATGCTCTCCGGTGCAACGACGAAGATGGGTGTCTACGGGCTTCTAAGGCTTCTATTCCTCGTGTTCTCCCCTATTCAGGCGGAGTGGAGCCTGATCGTCGCCATCCTAAGCGTCGCCACCATGACCCTCGGCAACTTCCTAGCGCTGCTGCAAACGGACATCAAGCGGCTTATGGCGTACTCCAGCATCGCCCAAATCGGCTATATACTCATCGGGTTGGCTGTGGGGAACGAAGATGGATTAACGGGGGCGCTATTCCACATATTCAACCACTCATTCATGAAGGGGCTGGCGTTCCTATGCGCCGGCGCCCTCATCTACGAGGTTGGTTCTAGGGAGCTGAGAGACCTCACGGGGATTGGCAGGAGGATGCACCTCTCAGCCGGAGCCCTATGGGTTTCATTCCTCTCCCTCATAGGATTCCCGCCTCTAAGCGGCTTCGTGAGCAAGTTCATACTCTTCGTGGCTGCCATTGAGGCGAACATGGCGTGGCTGGCTATCGCAGGCATCGCAAACACCATACTCTCAGCCGCCTACTACCTGAAGGTCCTCCACGTCATCACACGCTCGGAGGTTTCGGAGAAGGCGGATAAGGCGAGGGAGGCACCCATCTCCATGCTCATACCCATAGCAGCCATGGCCGCCATTCTGCTGGTTTTCGGAATCTGGCCCGAGTTCATGGTGGAGCTGTCGCGTAGAGCCGCGTTGTGCCTCCTAGCTCAGGGTAGGATGGAGTATGTGGAGGCGGTTGTCGGCGCGTGGGGTGAGTGAGTATGGTTCAGCCCTTACTCCTCTCGCTCCTGCTTCCCGTGGCTGGGGCGCTCATAATCTCCATACCGTTCATCCTAGGGGTTGACATCGGGAGGAAGGCGTGCGGATTTATCTCCACGCTCGCCCTAGCGGGCTCCACGGCGTGCCTCGCCTACGCCGCCACCCAGATGGTTACCACGGGGGCTCCGGTGAGGGAGTTCTACCACATCCCCATACTGACATTCCGAGGTGAACTGCACCTATTCGCCGATGGGTTGAGCCTTCCGCTCGCGCTGCTAATCTCCCTGCTCTCAACACTCTCCGCCCTCTACTCAACCTCCTACATAGAGAAGGTTGAAGTCGTCCACTTGAGGGAGATAAAGGAGAGTCAGGCGTACTCCGTTGCTTACAAGGAGGCGCTGGTCTGGCCTGAGTACGTTCCGAGGCGTAGGAGTCCCCTTGAGGTTCCATCCGTGGAGGCATACTACATATGTTTACTCCTCTTCGCATTATCCATGCTCGGGACCGTCCTCGTTACGAATTTGGTTCACTTCATCATACTCTACGAGTTCGTCACCGTGCCAACTGCGCTCCTCGTCTACGTCTGGGGTTCCGGTCCATGCCGCCTCATCGCCATAAAATACTTCATCTACATGTTAATCGGCGGGGTTCTCGTCTTAGCGGGTATAGCGTGGATATACGCTGAAACGAGGTGCGTAGACATGCTGTGCTTATATCCAGCTGTGGCGGGTCTACACTGGGGTTCCCTCATCCCCATATTCCTCCTGCTCCTCGTGGGCTTCGGAATGAAAGCCGCCATATTCCCCCTGCACACGTGGCTCCCGGACTTCCACTCCGAGGCTCCAGCTCCCGTCAGCGCCCTCCTAAGCGGAGTCCTCATAAAGTGCGGCGTCTACGGCATCCTCCGAATCGTCCGCCCGTGCTTTATGCCATTCATGGTTGAGGCTCGCCTCCCCCTACTAGTGCTGTCCCTCTTCACCATTCTATGGGGGGCGGTCATGGCGATGATGCAGAGGCAGATTAAGCGCATCCTCGCCTACAGCTCAATAAACCAGATAGGGTACATAATGCTTGGGATAGCGAGTGGGACTACGGTAGGACTGTTAGGCGCCCTATTCCACATCATCACCCATGGAACCGCTAAGGGTATGCTCATGCTATGCGCAGGCTCTGTAACCCACACCACAGATCGTAGGAACGTAGACGAGCTTGGGGGGCT
>CAZKUI010000068.1:0-6378 GCA_964555905.1 uncultured Candidatus Bathyarchaeia archaeon
GAGGCGTAGAACTCATGCCCATCGTCATGAACCTGATGGGGAAAGTAAAGAAGTTTGGTGCATAACTGGTGGACCGGGCGGGATTTGAACCCGCGACCTCCGCCTCGCAAGGGCGGCGATCATACCAGACTGATCTACCGGCCCCATCCTATGTTATGATTCTATTCGTATAAGCGTTATCGGCTATAGTTTTTCAGCCAGCTGGGATATGGTCTCCTCTATAGCCTTTAGCCTTGAAGCTATCTCCTTTAGGCGTTCCTTAAGCTCCTTAATCCGCTCCTCCCCAGCGATGGGTGTCACTTCAAGCTTCACACCCTTCTGGGCGAACTCCTGATAGGTCTTTAGGATTAGTTTTCCAGCCTCCGTCCTCCCGGTTATGTGGTTCCTTATGGTGGCCTCCGTCCTGCCGAGCTCGTCGGCGATCTGCCCTATGGGCATCTTAGCCTTGTCCCGGGCGACGGCGGCGGCTGCCACGGCTAGGGAGTCGAGCCATGTAAGCCTCTCGGTTGGGTTCTTGAGGGCTTCCATCACTTCCGGCCTGAAGAGCGCCCCTATTAGGAGGGCGTATTCTAGTTGGTGTATTTCCTTCCTCCCCACGGGTGATAGGGGGATTTCACTTGGCATAATCGTCACCAGATTAGACGGAAGTATTCGGAATTTTTATTCCTTACTCCCGCCCAGCCGTCCGGGACTTGAACACTCTATCGTGGTAGACGGTGATTCCCTTATCGGTTATTTCGAAGGGGTGTCTACGCATGGAGTGCCTTGTGCCCCTCATCTTCCAGACGATGAGGCTTCTATATAATGTCCCGTCTATCTCGTCTAGGTCTAGGCGTATGATTCCGTCGGCCGCGTGTTCAACGCCGGGTCCGCCGAAGCCCCTCTCCGTCACGCTCACTTGGGAGACCAGTATGGAGGTGCAACCCAGGCCCGATAACGCCTTCTTTAACTGCATAACCACACCCCGGGCTAGCATGGGCTTGGTTATGTATAGCGTTGTTACTGAGTCTATGACCACCCTCCTAGCGTTTAGGTCCTTCACGGCTGCCCTCACCACATCTAGCAGCGTTTGGAAATCGTCCGGCGCCCTGACCACGTATCGTTCCCTCTTGGCGGCCTCGCCGATTCCGGCCGTGAAGGCGTCTACCACGGCGAAGATTCCCTTCTCCTCGTAGGGCCTAACATCCCACCCGAACTGCGACATTGAAACGCGCACCTGAACAGGATGCTCCTCCAGAACTACGAGGACACCCGGCTCACCAGCCTGAAGGCCGCTATAGAGGAACTGCTGACCGAATATTGATTTCCCTGTTCCCGGGCCCCCCGAGAGTAAAACCACGTTCCTCCTGGGTATCCCGCCGTTTAGTATTTCGTCCATGCCCGGGATTCCCGTCTTCACCCTCTCCAACGTTTGCCACCGCGTATGAATAGGATGTGGTGTGGTTTAAAAGTGAATTTTTACTTTCTGCTTTCCATCGCCCGGTCTATTGCGATTTCCGCTATTCCGCATGTGAATCCGGCGATGCTCATGATGCTGTCCCTTATGGAGCACGTAGCGCAGACTACGACATTGCTTTTCTCCGCTCTCATCCTCTCCGCCACCCGGTCGCACAGCTTGCTTATCTCGGCGTATGAATCCACGATTTGGTTTGCCACTTGTATGTCCCCGGTGAGGAGGGCGTTGATGGCGCTGTTATAGGCGTTATGTGCTTCCCACCCCACCGCCAGCATCGCCTCAACTAGGGCGGGGCTGAAGCGCTCCTTTGAGCCGTCTACCACTAGGATGCGGCCGGCGATGTTTGCAACGTGGTCTGCGATATGTTCTATCTTACGCACCACCGCCTCGTAGTCCATGCAGTCCAGAAGCTTGAGGCCCATCTGGTTTGCGAGTGATATGTCCGTCATGGCCATGCGGAGGAGCCTGAGGAGCATGAAGAAGAATTGGTCTACGTTGTCATCTAGGGTGTAGACAGCCCTAGCTAACTTCATGTCCCACGTCTCCAACGCCTTCAATACATCTTGGAACATGGCGCTGGTGATGACGTGCATCCTACGTAGACTCCCCTCAACTGAAACCTTAAACTCGTCTAAGAGGCTCTGAATATGCATACTTCGGGAACTAGCGTCCATAACCTGCAGGTAAAGCTTCCCCGCGATGTTCCTTATAGCCCTCTGCTGAGACGCAGTGAACACACCCGACGACACCAAGAAGATGTCTGAGTACCCATTTAAGTAACAGGCAACTATCTTGCGGACAATCGCATTACCCGTGTCATCTGCCCCAACCTTGATAGTAACCTCATTCTTCTCACCCCTTTTAACAAGGCCTGGGAAAATCGCTAAGGAACCATCCCTCTGCGGCGCAACTGAAACAACATCCCCGCTCTTTAATCGATTTAATTCCACCCAGTGCTTCGGTAGGGAAATAACCAGCGAAGACCTGCCAAGCCTCATAATTTTGCGGGTTTCCATCCCCCACACCTATATACCATAATTTCAGTATATACCTAATCACCTGACGTATTTTAATTTATCCATAATTTTTACCGTGCAGCCATCAAGTACATACAAGGATTTACTTCATTTTTTCTCTTCTCTTTCGTAGATCATGTAAATGAACGCCAGAAATAAAACTATGAATACGAGTATCCTAATCATCTGTATGAGTAGCGTGAAGAACTCTAGTTTATTCACCTCTTACCACCCCGCGAGCTACGCATTTGCATTTCCCTCCACTCCCCCATTAGTATATCATAGTTTCTGTCCTCCTCCAAGATTAGGTCAAACCGTCCTAGGGCGTCGGCTAGCCTCTGGGCGATGAGGTGGTAGCATAGGTGGGCCTTCCCGTCTATGACGCGGAAGTAAAAATCGTCGCAGGAGCAGTAGTCAACCGTTGGCATGATGATGTATTCGCGTTCCCGCCCAACAACAACCCAAACCACGCGGCCGCTGGGCTTGAAAACGTACTTCTTCACCCTCCCCTCCCTCAACGCCTCTAGGGCTCTGGAGAGCCTAGGACCGAAGGCCTTGGACAGCTTAGCTAAGTGGGAGTATCGGAGTCTACGTTCCTTGGATGCCTCGGCGCAAACTACGCCCAACAGCTCCACATCCTGCGATGTCTTCATCAAAATATGGATAAGGCGTCGGGAATAAAAGAGGTTTCCCCTTAGTTAGGGTTTCCCTTCACCTGAATTTTAATCCCCTAAGCTGGCGTATGGAGCCTAGGAGGGTTCCATCAAGCAGGTAGACCTCAGCCCCTTCGATATCCACCGCCCCGGAGCGGGGGATAGGCCCTAGGAGGGTGGGGTCTCCCCACCGGGATTCCTCAACGTTCACCGGTTGGCCTCCTAGGAAATCGTTAAACGACGGCATTATGACCAGCTCCTTCGCTTGAAGCTCCACGCCAAACAAATCTTTTAGTATGTCCCGAGGTTCTTCTCGGCCAACTCGAACTCCGAGCCTCCTCAGCAATAATCTGGCGAGTTTATCCCCCTGACAGCGGGCCCTCACCCACACCTGCCTCACCACCCGAAACCACGCACCCCGAAACGCCACAACGGGGTGGACGTGCCCCTGAATCAGAACCCTACACCCCAAGAGCTCCGGGCTTGGCCAAGCGTGGCCGTGGAAGAGCCCGTACTCCCCCCATAGGGGGATGCCCGTAGACGGGAGTATGCGAACCTCATCCGGGAGGAGTCTTTCTATGTTCCCGTCGTGGTTTCCGGGGATGACCTGCACGTTTGGTACAAGCTCTAAAAGCCGCTTCATCATCTCCCTAATCCCCCACCTCTCCTCGGCTTCCGCCCAAGCGACGGTGTGTTTCACATCCCCTAGGAAGATTAGGGATGTTGGCGCATACCTGTCTACCAACTCTTCAAGGCGTCTAAGTAGCCTGTCTACCTGCGAGGGTATGTGCACCCCAACCCTCACTAAAGATGCCTCCCACCCGATGTGGAGGTCAGCCACCACTAGGACGCGTTCACCCCCACGCCTCAGAATCAATGAGGGAAAGGGGGGAGCCAACCGCAACTCTCCCCGAGAGGAAACCTCATTCATCGTCAGGTTATATAGACGCCAAACCCTTAATGTGTTGTGGACTTCGCTGGGGGCGTCGGTATGTACGATGTGGTGATCGTGGGCGCCGGCCCCGCTGGGATATTCTCGGCCATGGAACTCACCAAGGATGAGAAACTGGATGTCCTGATTTTAGAGAAGGGGCCGGAGTTGGATAAGCGCCGGTGCCCAGCCATGATGGGCGATATGTGCAAGAAGTGTAGGCCCTGCCTCCTGCTTTCCGGTTGGGGTGGGGCTGGGGCCTTCAGCGATGGGAAGATGACCCTATCCACGGAGGTGGGGGGCTGGCTGAAGGAATACATAGGAGAGGGGGAACTCAGACGCCTAATAGAATACGTAGACTCCGTCTACTTGAAGTTCGGAGCCCCGGACCGCCTCCACGGAACCGACGAAGACCTAGTTAAGGACATAGAGCGACGGGCCTCCATCGCCAACCTAAAACTCATCCCACAGAAAATCCGCCACCTCGGAACGGAGAACTGCGCGAAGGTTCTGCAGAGAATGCGGCGATATCTGGAGAGGAGGGCGGAGATAAGGACCACAACCGAGGTACGCCACATCTTGGTAGACGGGGGGAGGGCTGTGGGGGTTGAACTAGCCGATGGAGAGAGGGTTCCGAGTCGCTACGTGGTTGTAGCCCCCGGCAGGGCTGGAGCCGAGTGGCTGGTGGGAGAGGCAAAACGCCTCGGGTTAAAGACGCTAAACAACCCCGTGGACGTTGGGGTTCGGGTGGAGGTCCCAGCCCATGTCACCGAAGAGCTAACCGAGGCGCTCTACGAACCCAAACTCGTCTACTACTCCCGCTCCTTCGACGACATGGTGAGGACCTTCTGCTTCGCACCCCACGGCTTCGTCATCGCAGAGTCGCACAACGGCATCATCACCGTGAACGGTCAAAGCTACGCAAATAAGCGCTCGGACAACACGAACTTCGCCCTCCTAGTAAGCACAACATTCACGAAGCCGTTCAGGGACCCAATCGCCTACGGAAAGTACCTAGCCAGACTGGCTAATCTCCTCAGCGGGGGGATAATCATCCAACGCCTAGGGGACCTAATAACCGGGAGGAGGTCCACGGAGGAGAGGATCAAAAGGAGCATCGTCAAGCCGACGCTGAAAAGCGCCACACCCGGGGACCTGAGCTTCGCCCTACCATACAGATACCTAACTGACGTAAGGGAAATGCTGGAGGCCATGGACAAGCTAGCCCCGGGAGTATACGCAAAGCATACGATGCTGTATGGCGTAGAGGTGAAGTTTTACTCCTCACGCATGAAACTGAGCAGGCACCTAGAAACGGAGATAAAAAATCTATTCGCCATAGGAGACGGGGCGGGAATCACCAGGGGCCTCATGCAGGCATCAATATCCGGCGTAGTAGCCGCGAGCGAGATCAGGAGGAGGGAGGGCCTCGGCCAATAGGCGGCCGCACCGGAGGTAACCCTAGGCTTTGAGGTGGTTACGAGTGGCGTAGGGCGTCCTCCACAGCTTCCCTAACGATGTATTGGGACTTATGCAGTATTGTGTCCCCTATTTCCGGGTCCACCTGCATGCTCGCTAGGCATGGGTAGACGTGGTGCGCTTTAGCCAGCTCCTCCCAGAGCTTCTCCCTAGGCTCTACGGGGAGGCCCACGAGCTTCTCGGCGATGTACCATGTGGAGCCGCACGGGGAGCCCCTGAGGACCTCCACACGCCTGATCACCCCGCTCTTTACCTCAATTTTTAGTCTGGGCTTCCCGAAGTGCTTGGCGAATTCGTCTATGTAGGGGTCGCCGACTTCCTCCAGACTACAGAGCGGTTTTGGGAATGAACATGCAACGCCCGCCTCCCTGAGCTCCTCCTCCACCTGCCTTCTTAACCCGGGGGGAGCCCAGCTTGGGTCGTCCACCGCGACTACGACCGCCTTAGCGTTAGCCTTCTTAGCTATAGTTGGAACTAACGCCTGAAGCTCCCGGGGGAGCCCCAGAGAAAGCACCAAATCGCATTTCGGCGTATTACTTGGGAGGTAAACGTCCAACTCGTTTGATTCATCCAACAGCGCCTCCACCGGAGGCGCCTCAGCGAACTCGTGTAACCCCGAAACCCAACCGGAGAACCCCCTGTTACACATGTTCTCCACAACCCGTCTACCGTACTCCTCCCCCTTCATTAACAGGGCGAAGACGCCGACCATCGCTACCACCACTTAACAGCTCCCGGCAGGCCTATTAAGAAGTTCATGGCTTGGTGGGGCCGCCCGGATTTGAACCGGGGTCCCGAGGGCCCAAGCCTCGGAGCCTAGACCAAGCTAGCCGACGGCCCCGC
>CAZKUI010000069.1:0-6140 GCA_964555905.1 uncultured Candidatus Bathyarchaeia archaeon
GTAGCCCGGGGGAGATTCGAACTCCCGTCAGCGGGTCCAGAGCCCGCCATGCTTGGCCGCTACACCACCGGGCTTCATATTTGATTTTTTGGGTGGGGGTTATAAATTTGTTGCTTTTGGTTGGGGGTAGTTTTATATTTCTTTTGGGGGCCGTTTTTCTCGGTGTTGGGTTTGAGTAGGCGTAGGAGGCGTCGGGAGGCTCCCATGCCAGCGTCTAGCGCCGGTTTGCTTCGCTTCTTTGAGGAGGAGTCGCGTGGGATTAGGTTGAGGCCTGAGGTGGTTGCCATCGCGACGGCCGCCTTCATGATTGTGTGCATACTTGCTCATCTCTACCAGAGGGGTCTCCTACGCTTCCCCTGAGGGGCTTAATTGAAGCCTCCCGGTCTTTAGCCGCTTAACCTCCTCTTCTGTGAGCTTCCTCCTTAAGACCTTCCCCTCGTCTACGGAGAGTATGGCGCTGTTGCCGTAGGGGTCCTCCAGAATGAGGGTGAACTCCAAGAGTCCGTTCCGCGCCCTCCTCAGCGCATCTAGGAACTCATCGCACCTCTCCGCCTCCTCCGAGTTTTCTGCGCCGTGCTTCAGGGCGATGGCGGCGGCCTCAACCCTTTCTAGGACGCCCTCCACGTTTGATATGAAGCCCTCGGAGAACGGGCCAGGGTCTACGCGGACCCCAAGCTCGGGAATCCTTATTGTTCCACTGCTGGAGCGTATAACCCTAATTTTTAGGTCCTCGGGGGATTTAATTCTAACCTCGTATCTCATGGGCTCCCTGTTTTCCACGCTGAACACGTCTCTATGGGTGAAGCCGCATCGCTCACACCTCATCGTGATGAGCAGCAGCATGCCGAAGTATGGGACCTTGTAAGGAACCTCAGAAATTTCGAGGTCTCCATTCAAGCAGGAGGGGCACTTAACGCGTCTCGCCATGGATTTCCCCCTCTTTACCCTAAGGTTTTTGTTCAAGTGCCTATAGATAATCTTAGCCTCAGCTGGGGCGGCTCCTCATGAGCGCTGGTGGTCTACAGCGGTACACGGATATGCTCGCGGATAAGTACTCCAGCCTGTTCTCGCTCCCCTCCAAATTCGGGATAACGGTTACCTTGCTGGCTATATGCGTGGCTGGGAGCGCGGTGGTCATTCTGCCTCTGGAACCCTCCCTGGGCGCCATCCCCAGCGCCCTGCTGTTCGGTGTGATGGCTTTCACGGCTCAGGTGGCTTCGGAGGCGTTATCCAGCGGGGTTTTCTTTTCCTCCGACCCCGTGCTTAACATGAAGAGGTGTTTGGGGGCTTCCCTGTTTTCTAGCCCCGTCTACTTCTCGCTCACTGGTTTGGGAGTTGCCTTATCCCTGCTTACTGGAAATCTGGACGTGGCGGTTAAGCTCTCCCTCGTTGGAGCCTCGTCCACGCTGGCCCTTAGGTTGCTCGCATTTAGTTGGCTTTCATCATCCTCTAAGTGGAGGGTTGCGGCAGCCGCCCTCACCCAACCCCTCCTATGCTACGCACTAACCGCCTACCTCGCCTACGCGGTGATGGGGGTTAACCTGCACCTTGGACACCTGTCGATTGCAGCTCTCTCGGCGGCGCTCCTTTCAGCCATCACCCTAGCCTCCACGCAGGCCCTGGGGAAGGTTGGGGAGAAGTTCTTCGGGGTGAGCTCCGTCTCCATCGCTAGGGCCTTCTTCGCCAGCTGGATGGAGAATCTAAACGCCCCTCTGGAGGCGTTCTTCGAGAGGATGGGGAGGGAGGAGGAGGTCGACATAGCCATCCTAGCGTTCAAGGGTCTGGGCGGGAATTTAAAAGCCCTCGTGGTGGTGCCCGAGATACACCCAGGCCCATATAAGGACCTCGGGAGCAGCTGCCTCCCCGGGGAGATTAAGGAGGGCTTGGAGGGGGTGTTGGGTTGCCCCGTGGCCGTCCCGCACGGCCTCTCGGGCCACGAGTTGAACCTAGCCTCGAAGTTGGAGCGTAGACGGGTGGTTAAGCGCGTCCTAGAAGACCTGAATTTCTCGGATTTCAGCGGGGATGCCACCCCGTTCATCCGCGTTGAGCATGGGGATGCCAAGGTTGGATGCCAGATATTCGGGGACCTAGCCCTCCTCACCCTCACCCTGGCGCCAACAACCATGGAGGACCTCCCACGCGGGCTCAAGAATTACATAATTGGCGAGGCGAGGAAGCGCGGGCTGTCCACGGCTATCGCCATCGACTCCCACAACTGCATCAACGGCCCCTTCGATAGGGAGAGGGCCACCAGACTATTCAGGGAGGCGTGCGTCAAAGCGCTCGAAGAGTGCCTAGCCCAGCCTAGGCTTAGCTTGGAGGTTGGGGCGGCCGGCGTGGTTCCCCCCGAGTTCAGCGTTAGGGATGGTATGGGGCCTGGGGGGATAGTGGCGGTGGTGGTTCGCGTTGGGGGTCAGACCACGGCATACGTAACCATAGACGGAAACAACATGGTTGTTGGCCTACGGGAGAGGATTCTGGCGGAGCTGAAGCGGATTGGCGTGGACGACGGGGAGGTCCTCACCACGGATACGCACGTCGTGGGGGGGAGGGCCACCGTTGAGAGGGGCTACCACCCCGTCGGGGAGGCCATGGACGTTGAGCTACTCCTGAACTACATACGGGGGGTCGTGGAGGAGGCCATGCGGAGGATGGAGCCTGCGGAGGCGTCTTACCTCGTGAAGCGGCTTAGGGTTAAGGTAATGGGGGAGAAGCAGATGGAGAACCTGTGCATCTTATCCCTTCAGATACTGGGAATGGCGAAGAAGCTGGCTGTCACGCTCATCCCCATAACATACCTCTTTCTTTTGGCTATATCCCTAGTTTAGGGTTACTCGGAATGCGTTACTTGGATTGGAACCTCCCGGTATATGTGGGTTCCCGCCTTGCCCTCAATCGCCCTTACGGCGTCGTTCAGCGACGCAATTATCGCCTGCTCCCCACCCCACTCCAAGAACCTTATGCACGCCAGAACCTTCGGGCCCATGCTCCCCGGCGGGAAGTGACCCTCCCTCATGTACCTTTTGGCCTCCTCCACCGACATGCGGTCTATGCACTTCTCGTTGGGCTTCCCGTAGTTCAGCCGCACTTTGTCTATGTCCGTGAGGATGAGGAGCGTGTCGGCTTCCACCATCTCGGCCAGCTTTTCACCCGCTAAGTCCTTATCCACCACCGCCTCCACGCCCCTAATCTCGCAGCCGTCCATCACCACGGGAACCCCGCCTCCCCCGGAGGCGATGACGATTATCCCTGAATCAAGCATCCTCTTGATGGCCTCCCCCTCCACGATGAACCTTGGGTCTGGGGATGGAACCACCCTCCTGTACGGCTTCTCGCCGTTCGGCCTCACCTTCTTTATTGCGCACCCTCTCTCGTAGGCCACCTTCCTCGCCTCATCCTCCGTATAGAATGGGCCAACGGGCTTGCTTGGATTCCGGAAGTCCGGGTCGTTCCCGTCTACGAGAACCTGCGTGACCACGGTCACCACGGGCCTGTCTATTCCCTCCTCCCGTAGGAGGTTGGTTAGGGTTTGCTGGAGCATATACCCGATTTGGCCCTGGGTCATAGCCACCAGCACATCCAGCGGCTTCGGTTGAACCAGGCCCGCGGCCTCTTCCTGCTGGAGGAGGAGGTCCCCAACCTGTGGGCCATTCCCATGCGTTATGACGAGTTCGTGGC
The DNA here is from genome assembly GCA_964555905.1 of uncultured Candidatus Bathyarchaeia archaeon. Classification (GTDB taxonomy): domain Archaea; phylum Thermoproteota; class Bathyarchaeia; order EX4484-135; family B24-G1; genus CAZKUI01. Next base: position 3,679 of record CAZKUI010000069.1, read on the forward strand.
CCCTCTTCACCAGCTCCACGAGCTGTCTACAGGCGTCTCTGATATTCTTCAGCTGCTCCTTAAAGCCGCACCTCCGGTCCGCCGGTTGAATGGCGTTCCCGCCTAAAGCCACGACGATACGCCGCCCCATTTTAGACTTCACCATCACAAATCCGTTGAGTGGGGAGTAAAGTTATAATGAAACGTGGTTAAATATCTTTCGCTACTACGCGTCACCCACGTATCTTTTTGTTCCATCCATGTCTATACGCCCAGCTAGGTGTACCAGACGAATCGCACTTAAGATTTTATTTAGGCGCCACCATCTCTAATGCTGGTGTTGGGTTTGGTTCTGAGGGAGGTGCGGATTCACGGGAGGGGTGGGCAGGGGGGTGTAACGGCGGCCCAACTGATTGCCGAGGCGGCGCATAGGGAAGGTAAGCACGCCGTGGCGTTTCCGCACTTCGGGGCTGAGAGGCGTGGAGCCCCCGTGGCGGCGTTCGTCCGCATATCCGACGAGCCAATCTACCTAAGAAGCCAGATCTACAACCCTGATTATGTGATCGTTTTGGACCCCGTCCTCCCGAGGATGGTTGATGTGACTCGCGGTTTGAAGGATGAGGGCTGCGTGGTCATAAACACCGCTCATAGCCCAGAAGAGGTCGGTCTCAGCGGGTGCAGGGTTGCTACGGTAGACGCGACATCCATCTCCCTAGAGGTGGGTCTCGTAGTGGCCGGTTTCCCGGTCGTGAACACGCCGATGATGGGCGCCTTCGCTGGGGCGACGGGTGAAGTGCGGCTTGAGACCATCCTAGAAGTCATCAGGAGGAAGTGGCCGGGGCCGGGTGGGGAGAAGAACGTGAAGGCGGCTCAGCTTGCCTATGAGCGGCTTAAGAAGTGGTGGTAGACGCCCCACCGTGGTATGACGTGCCGCTAAGGCTACCACGTCTACATCTAAGTGGAATTAATCGCGGGGGTTTCGCACGCCAGTAACCTTTTAGGTTCTAAGTATGCGTTTTTATGCGAAATCCTTTTGACGCCTCCGCATCTCTAAAGGCCCCTTGAGGAGTAGATATGAGCGGTGAGTTGAGGGACGTTGGTGGTTTGCCGCTGGCACCGCTCTCCCGTCCAAGCGTCGGAGCTATGGGCAAAACGGGGCTCTGGAGGGTCTTCCGCCCAGTCATAGACCTAGAGAAGTGCGTCAAATGCCTCCTATGTTGGGTCTACTGCCCCGACGGTTGCATCCAATTAGACGCGGAGGACACGCCGTCCATAGACTACGAGTACTGTAAGGGGTGCGGCATCTGCGCAAACGAGTGCAAGGTGGGCGCCATAAAGATGGTGAGGGAGGAGTGATGGAGGCCAAGCTTAAGGGGGCTCAAACCCTATTCCTGACGGGGAATTACGCCGCCGCATACGCCGCGAAGGCGGCTCGCGTTCAGGTTGTCGCCGCGTACCCAATCACCCCGCAGACCACCATAGTTGAAAAGATCTCCGAGTTCGTTGAGAGGGGCGAGCTAGACGCGAAGTTCATCCGGGTTGAGTCCGAGCACAGCGCTATGGCCGCCTGCATCGGGGCTTCAGCCGCTGGGGCCCGTGCGTTCACCGCAACCTCCTCGCACGGCCTGGCATACATGCACGAGTGCCTCTGGTGGGCTTCCGGCGCTAGGCTCCCCATAGTCATGGGCGTGGTGAACAGGGCGATGGGCCCGGGGTGGAACATCTGGACGGATTACGGGGACACCATGGCTCAGAGGGACCTGGGCTGGATACAGATTTACTGCGCTGATAACCAAGAGGTTTTTAACTCCGTGATTCAGGCGTTTAAGTTCTGCGAGGATTGGGATGTCCTACTCCCCTGCATGGTGATAGAGGAGGCGTTCATACTCTCGCATACATCCATGGCCGTGACGATTCCACCGCAGGATGAAATAGACGAGTTCCTCCCGCCGAGGAAACCTAGGTGGAGGCTGGACGTAGACGACCCGCTCACCTTCGGGGCACTCGTATTCCCGGACGCCTACATGGAGTTTCGGTACCTCATGCACAAGGCCATGGAGAGGGCGAAGGCCATCATACCGAAGGTTGAGGAGGAATACTGTCGGAAGTTCGGGTTTAAGCCCCTAGGTCCAGTTGAGACTTACAGGTGCGAGGACGCGGAGCTCCTCATAGTCTCCATGGGGACCATCGGGTACGAGGCTCGCACGGCCGTAGACAGGCTTAGGGAGAGGGGCATCAAGGTCGGGGTAGCCCGCGTCCGCGTGTTCAGACCCTTCCCACGGGAAAAGCTGAGGGAATTGGCGTCAAACGTAGACATGGTGGCCGTCATAGATAGGCAGATTTCCCTCGGCATGGAGGGCGGCCTAACCATGGAGGTGAAGAGCACCCTCTACAACATGGAGGATAGACCGCCGGTGGCTGGGTTTGTCATGGGTATCGGCGGGCGGGATGTGACATACAAGGACATCGAGGCAGTTGGGGAG
>CAZKUI010000070.1:0-5907 GCA_964555905.1 uncultured Candidatus Bathyarchaeia archaeon
TCCCTGATTCGTCCTGAAGATTACCCAGCGTTCAATCTCCTCGCCCACCCGAACCATCTTATGAGCCTCCTTTACTACCTCCGCCGACTCCCCACGAATCCCGTAGAGCACCGGGTCGGGTCCGTGGGGGGTTATGAGGATGCGGCCCGTCTCCGGGTCTACGTTATTAAACGTGTAGGGGGAGGTTCTCCTATCCATCTCCACGACAGATTCTGCGTCCACCCTCCTCGGCGTTCCACGGTTCTCCGGGGTTCTGTAGGCTAGGAGTTCGTAGGTGTGGTCTCCTGTCAACGTCTCCCCGATAGCCGCCAACCCGCCGATAATCCCCCTTCCACCCTTAAACCCAACAGCCTCAGCCCCGAACTTCCCGATGAGACTTAATGCCTCCTCCACGCTGACGACGCCCCTAATCGCCCTCTTAGAGAAGTCCGCCAACTCTCGGGGGACATCCCCGGTGAAGAGAACTATACCCGGCTCCGTTTTTTCGTGCTTGAGGTCCGAGTTTTCCTCCACCACGTCCACAGCCGTCCACAGTATCTCCTCTAGGAGGTGCTCCCCGCAGGAGAATCGCAGGCATATCGCCCCGTTCCCACGGGTCTTCCAAGGCACGTTGGGATTTAACCTTATGAGGTTTGGGTAATCCAAGAAGCGGACGCCTAAGGCCTCCAGTCTTTCCACGAGGAGGGCGGCTATGTAGGTTGTGCAGCCCATCTCCGGAGAGTCCGTGTCGTCAAAGCCTAAGTGGACTTTAGTCATGCTACTCCACTGGACTCCACTCTCCACGAGAAATCGGGGAGCTTAAAAAATGGTGAGTCTAGGATTCAACCACTACCATAGTAAGCGTGGACCTAACTCGGCTGAGCCTCCTGATCTTCCAAGTTACTATCTCCCTGAGTTTATCCATGCTTTCAGCCCTCACCTTGGCTACTATGTCGTAGACACCGTAGACGAGGTACGCCTCCTCCACGCCTTCCACCTGCCTAAGCGCCTTTAGAACCTCATCCTCAGCCCCGATCTCCGAATTTATCAACACGAACGCTAGGGGCAACCCGACACCACCAAACACTAATGTCACCGATTTTCCTAATAATATTTTGTTGCGGTGGAAGAGCGTATGCCAAAAAACGCGGGAGAGCCGGAGCCCCAAATCAGGCTATTTATCTACCACATGAGGCAGGACGACCCGAAGAAGTGCACGGCGCTGAAGTTGGCGCGGTTTGGGATTGCGAGATTGGTTCTACGACTCCGAGAAATCCCATTGGGCTCCGTCGTTCTAAACCCATTCTCTGAGAAGGCGCTATCACCGGAGGATAGAGGTTGCGTGCTTAGGAGGGGGCTCGTCGCCGTGGATTGCAGCTGGGCTTTAGCAAGGGAGGTCTTCCCCAGAATTAGGGGGCGTCATAGGTGCCTCCCCTACCTCGTAGCCGCGAACCCCGTGAACTACGGCGTCCCCACCAAGCTCAGCACGGCGGAGGCGTTGGCTTCAGCCCTCTACATCACGGGATTCAGAAGTCAAGCCCAACGCGTCCTATCCCTATTTAAGTGGGGTCAAGCCTTCCTCCAACTCAACCTAGAAAAACTCGAGGCGTACTCCAAAGCCAGAAATAGCGCGGACGTCGTGAGGCTTCAACGCCAGTTCATACCAGAGACGGCGGGTTAACAATCCATTAGAGCTCGGTTTTTGCAGGTCTTTCCTCCGAGAGCTTTCAAAGCACTTAAAATGGAGGGGTGTGTTGTGAATGGAGAGGGGGAGCCGCAACGCAGGTGGAGTGCGGAGCAGAGGGAGGGGGGTTGGGGAATGGAGATTGGAGGCGAGTATGAATGAAGATGCTTGTTTCGATGGGTAGGGGCGGCGTTGGAAAGACCAGCTTCATCGCCCTCACGGCGAAGTACTTCATAGAAATCGGCGAAATCCCCATACTCTTGGTGGACGTAGACCCAGACCAGAGCCTCGGTGATATGGTCGGGGTGGACATGAAGAGCGAGGGGAAGTACACCATATCGGAGCTACTATACGAGACGTTCCTAGAGGAGGGTGGAACAACCGTTGGAATGCCCCCCTCAGAAAGAGTTGAGGTTAAAATTCTGGAGAAGGGGCTATATGAAGGCAAGCACTTCGACTTCATGTCCATCGGAACGAAATACATAGAGGGGTGCTACTGCCTACCAGACGCGGCGCTAAAGGGCGCGCTAGAACGCCTAACAAAAAACTACAAATACGTGCTCGTAGACTCCCCAGCGGGGCTGGAACAACTAAACAGGAGAATCACACCAAAAGTCAACGACATATTCGACGTCCTAGACCCATCCAAAAAATCCTTCGAGCACGTGAAAAGGGCCTATAAGGTGATAGAGAGCGTGGGCATAACGTTCGACAACTTCTACCTCATAGGAGGGTACGAGTTCTCAGACGAGCTGGGGAAGAGGGCCGAGGAGGAAACCGGGCTTAAATACCTCGGAAAAATAGAATACGACGAAAACGTAAGGAGGTTCGTCCTAGAAGGCAAATCCCTGCTCGATTTACCACCCACATCACCAGCATACACCTCGGTAAAGAAGATACTGGAGAGGGCGGGGTACATCTCCCTCAAACAACTACTATTCCCAGAGGGCTAGCTTGATTGGGTGGCTGGCGTGCTGGCCGTAACCCGCCTTCTGTTTTAGACGGCATCCAGCTAATCGGGCTACCCGCGCCTCGCGCAGGCCTCATCGGCGCCTACTTGCCCTTTCACCCCGCGGGACGGCCGTTTCACCGCTTCCACCCAGCGTCCTCGGCGACTTAGCACGCCTCATGGCGCATCTGCTGGGGGACGTTCCGTTTCTGCTCCGGAGCCAGGGCTCTCGCCCTGCGCCTTACGGCGCCGCGGTTCCGCGTGGTGGGCGGAGTTTCCTCAGGCCGCGCCGCGTCTGCGGCGTGGCCCGGCAGCCGTCCGCCAGCTCGCCAGCCACCCGAGTGTATTAGGCGAATTCGGTGATTTAAACGTGCCTATTCCATTATCGTCGCCCTTACCCCTATGAACACGGGGCCTGACACCCGTATTTCCTTTCTTTTGCTTGTGATGTACCTTCTCGCCGCTGGGTCTATGCGTATGTTTACGTCGCTTGGGTTTTTAGCCATTCTAACCCTTACGTCTACGCTCTTTTTTCCTTCTGTTACCGCCCTTTCTATTTCGTGGGCGGCGAGGGCTGCTACGGCTCCCAAGTAGGTGACGTCAGTTTGAATCCCCATCTCCCTCGCCTTCCTTATCAATGGGATGTGGTTCATACCCCTCTCGGGTATGCCGAGTATGTTTCCGTCGTAGACGTAGATGCGGTTTAGCGCCGCTGGTCCTAGGAGCTTGGCATCTGGGTCTCTCTCGTAGACGTAGACGTGGACATCCCTGCCCATAACTTTGCCCTCGTACGCTAGGAACTCGCAGGGGCTCGGCTCATCCGCCTTCTCCACGGCGACCCTCACGATGGCCTCGGTGACCGCCCAGCCCTCCCTAGTTTTAGGCGTCCTCTCTAGGCTTATCATCTCGGCCAGTTGCTCGTCGCTGTATTCCACCTCGCCGTAGAACTGCGGGTACGCGAGAACCCTTATGTCGTCTACGCCCTCAAGTATCATGGCGATGCGCTCCAACCCGAGCCCAGCGTTGAACACGGGGTATCGGATTTGATAGTTTGAGAGGGAGACGGGGGAGTATAAGCCTATGTCGCCGACCTCCACCCACCTCCCCCCATGCCTCGTGAAGACCTCCATCTCCATGCCCGGCGCATAATACTTGCTGGTTGCAGCCTTCCTCTCAAACTTCACATCCTCGAAGCCAAGCTTCTCCAGTATCTCCCTAACTAGGTCTACGCCGTCCTCCAACGTGATCTCCTCAGCCATCACCGCCACGGATGCAACCAAGGACTCGTAGAGGTGGGTTTCGTCCTGGCGCTGCTCCCTCCTGAACTTCGTTCCTATGGAGAAGAGCTTGATGGGTAGGGGCTTCCTGTCCTGTAGGGAGGCCAGGGTTGGGAACCAGAGGGCGGTCATGTGGGAGCGGAGCGTGAGCCTCGTCGGTATGGGAGTTAGAGACGTGAACTCCGGGAACAAGGCGAGTATGGCGGTTGCCTGCTCCTGCCTGACGCCCAACCTGCGAACTATCTCCTCAACCAAGTCGTCGGCGCTGAGCTTCCCCTCCTTATACTCCCTGAAGACCGCCTGAAGCTCCTTAATTTCGCCCTCTCCCACGCCCGGAGCCACCTGGCGAATCTCCTCAGCCTTCTCCCTGCTGATGCCTATATCAGGTCTGGGTAGACCAGCGAGGTAGAACACCCTGTCTAGGATTACCGGGGCTTCCGGTCCATACTGCCTTTTTACCTCCTCCTCCGGGACGATGGATGGGTTTATCACCTCCTCAAATCCGTATGAAAGCAGAATACGCCTAACCTTCTGGGCAAGCTCCATGACTGGGTGCGGCTTCCCTTCACCCCTCTCCCATTTTACGCGTCTACCTTTCTCCTTTAGGAGGGACTTGGTTCCCACCCATGCGTCCTCGTAGTCCCGCCGCGCCCACTCGCGGATCTCATCCGGGTTCCACACCGCCACCTGCCTCCCTCAGAAGCTTCTCCAGCCTTCGGATGGCATCTTCAAGGGATGCTCTTCTGGCCTCTATGGTGATGTCGCCCCTCGTCGCCTCTATAATCCTCCGAGCCACGTCGCACTTCCTCCTGAGGCCCGGGACGAGTAGGTAGGCGTCCTCCATGCCGGTAAGCCCCAAGTAAATTTCCTCCATGAGGTGTAGGCACTCCTCGGCGCCCTGGAAGTCCCCCCTCCTAATCAGGTCTAGGGACCTACGCCTCAACTCCCCCACCACATCCGCCAAGCCCAGCACGTAGGGTATGGGAGGCACCTTAATCTCGTCTGGATGTGCGTAGCCACGCCCCTCAACCAAGCCGAGGAATATGTGGGCCTCCGCGTACTCCTGCAGGGCTGAGTTCACCAAGCCTATGTGGGCGAGCTCCTCGTACTCCACGTCCCCAAGCCCCTCTAGGAGGCCCCTAGCGTCCTCTAGGAAGCTGCGGGCTTCATCCAGCCTTCCCTCGTGCGTCAGTAGTATGGCTCTCTTTGAGAGATGGAGGACCCTCCTCATCTCATTTTGAACTCTCTCCTTCGCTTCGTCCCTGCCTCTGAGCTTGACCTGAATTTCTTGGAGTATTTTTTCCAACTTCACGCCGACCACACGCCGCGATTCCAGCAAGCTAAAATTCACGCGCCGACTTAATTAGTGGTTGCCATGTCCTATAAGCCTGTTAGAACCGAGAGGTGGATGGTAACCAAGCTGCTCGTGGACACAGCCCTCGGGAGGGAGAAGGCGGACTTCGTTATCAGGAACGTAACCCACGTAAACGTCTACACTGGGGAGTTGCTGGAGGGCGTAGACATAGCCATTAAGGGTGATAGAATCGCACTAGTTGGGAACGCCGAACACACCATCGGGAATATAACCCAAGTGCTGGATGCGCGAGGCCTATACGCGGCGCCCGGCTTCCTCGACGGGCACGTCCACATAGAGAGTAGCATGCTCACGGTTACGCAGTTCGCTAGGGTTGTGGTTCCGAGGGGGACCACCGGCGTGTTCGCCGACCCCCACGAAATCGCCAACGTCCTCGGGCTGGAGGGGATCCGCCTCATGATGGACGAGGCGAGGAACCTACCCCTGAAGGTCTACATCTGCATCCCCTCCTGCGTCCCAGCCTCAACCCCGGAGCTGGAAACAGCCGGAGCAGCCGTCACCGCCGAGGAGGTTGAGGAGGCGTTGGGTTGGGAGGGCGTGGTCGCCCTCGGGGAGGTGATGAACTACCCGGGCGTCCTCCTAGGAGACGAGGAGGTGCACAGAAAAATACAAGCCACCCTCAGGGCGAGGAAGCCCGTGGAGG
>CAZKUI010000071.1:0-5878 GCA_964555905.1 uncultured Candidatus Bathyarchaeia archaeon
CTCCTAGTGAGGGATGAAACGGGCATCACGGACCTGACCCTGTGGGATGAGAAGGCGGAGCTGGTGGGGGAGGTGAAGCCCGGCGACATCCTCCTAGTCCGGGGGGCGTACACGAGGGAGAGGTTCGGGAGGACGCGCCTAAACCTCGGAGCCCGGGGGATGGTGGAGGTGAACCCGGAGATACCGGGGTTCCAAGGGTTCCCGGAGATGGCGGTTGAGGAGACGCCCATAAGCTCCATACGCGAGGGTGGAACCTACACGGTGAGGGGCACCATAGAAACCGCCCCTGAGATACGCGAAGTAACCACCTACAAGGGGAGACAGGCAACCGTGGCCAGCTTCTACCTGCGAGACGAAACGGGACGCATACGGGTCTCCCTCTGGAGGGACCTGGCGGAGGACGTGGAGGCGCTACCCGTCGGGACGCAGGTGCGCATCCACAACCTCTACGCGAGGATGGGCCCCTTCGGCCTGGAGCTTTCCTCGGGCCCGCTGACCCTCCTAGAGGTGGTGGGTGAGGCTGGGGAGGGAGCCGCCCTCGAAGAGCCTAGGGTGTAGATTTTTGTTAGGTTGTGGAGGTTACCTCTTCACCGCCTCGTAGCCGAGCTTAAAAGCCAGAACGTTCACGTCCCTGAATCTCTCCGGAACGAGGCCTACCACGGCTTCTCTTAGGGTGTCTACATCCATGGGGAGTATGTTCGTGGACGCCAGCGCCCCCAACATCACGGTGTTCGCGGCTACGGTGGAGCCCGCCTCCTCCGCCAACTTCACCGCGTCTAACGTGATTACCCTCCCCGCAAACCCACCGAGAACGTGGAGAATATCCTCCAAATCCGGGTATCTGGCGGCCCCCATAGCCACAGAAGGCGGGATTATCGGCCTAGTATTTAGGAGGACGAGGGTCTTCCGGGACGCATACCGCATCACCCTCAGGGCCTCCACCGGCTCCAGACCCACTATGGCGTCAGCCTGGCCGTCCATCACGGTTGGGGAGAGCACGCCCTCCCCGATTCTCACGTGGCAGACGACGGAGCCCCCACGCTGCGCCATGCCGTGTATTTCGCTCACCCTCGCGTTTAGGCCCGAGGCTACGGCGGCCGTTCCCAATGCCTCCGCCATCAACAGGACTCCCTGGCCTCCCACCCCGGCTAGAACCAGCTCCACCTTCATCTCCTCTCCACCTTTATGGCCCCGTATGGGCATATCTGGATGCAGACCATGCACCCCGTGCATAGGATCGGGTTGATGCGTATGGCTCCATCCTCTATGTAGAAGGCGGGGCAGGCGAACCTATCTATGCAGACCCTGCAGTTTGTGCATTCGTCCGTGACGACGCACTTCGGCGGCTCCCTACCCTTACGCCTGAGGTTCCTCACAACGAGGAGGCGGCATGGCTGGCGGAATATCACCACCGAAACCCCGTCTACCTTCAGGGCCTCCCTGAACGTTTCAATCGCCTTCTTCACGTTGAAGGGGTTTACAACCCGCACGTAGTCGGCTCCACACGCCCTAGCGACATCCTCTATGAGTATTTTCCGACCGCGTTCACCCATGCCCGTTACGCCGGTTCCCGGGTGGGGTTGGTCTCCCGTCATGGCTGTGGTTTCATTATCCAGCACCGCCACGGTTACCTTATGCCCGTTGTATGCGGCGTTTATCAACCCCGGTATGGCGGCGTGGAAGAACGTGGAGTCTCCAACCACCGCCACAACCCTAGAGTTCGTCGCCCTGCTTATGCCGCAGGCTAAACCTAGGCTGGCCCCCATGCAAATAAGGACGTCCCCAACGCGGAGAGGCGGCTGAACCCCGAGGGCGTAACAGCCGATGTCCGTTGTGCACACGAACTCCCCGCCAGTCGCCTCCCGAATCTCGTAGAAGGACGCCCTGTGGGGGCAACCCGGGCATAGAACCGGCGGCCTCGGCGGTAAACGTTTGACGGAATCCGGGAGCCGTTCATCCAGCTCCTCAAACCTCTCCGGCGGGGGCTTATTTAGGAGCTTGGATAGCGCCTCCACCACCAAGCGCGTGGAGAGCTCCCCGAACCTCGGGAGGAACTCCGCCCCCACCTTCCCGTATACGGCGACGTCCGGGGCGCACTCCTTCGCTATGGAGCGAACCTGCACCTCAAGGTACGGCTCCAACTCCTCCACAACCAGAACCCTTTCAAACCTACCTAGGAAGTCTCCGATCATGCGTTCGGGTAGCGGATGCGTCATGCCGAGTTTTAGTATCCCGGCGTCTACGTCTAGGGCTTCAACCGCCTCCATGACGTAATTGTAGGAGACCCCGGAAGTGATTATTCCAACCTCGTAGCCATCCCTAGCCACGATGTTATATGGTGAATGCTCGCTAAGTTCCCTAGATGCACCCAATTTCTCTAACAGAACCCTATGTCTAACCCTAGCGTTCGCTGGAATCATAACGAAGCGCCTGGAATCCCGAACGAACCTTCCATCCAGCCTAGGCCTCTTAATTGGGCCGAACTCCACCGGGCCCCTAGTGTGGTTGACGCGCGTCGTCGTCCGTAGTAGGCAGGGTAGCTCAAGCCTCTCCGAGAGTTCTAGGCAGTGGATGAGCATATCCTTCGCCTCCTGCGGGTTTGAGGGCTCCAGCATGGGGATGCCTGCTAGGAGGGCGTAGAACCTGTTGTCCTGCTCGTTCTGGGAGCTGTAGGCGTTCGGGTCGTCCGCTGAGATCACAACCATCCCAGCTCGGACGCCCGTGTAGGCAAGCGTCATGAACGCGTCGGCCGCCACGTTTAGGCCGACGTGCTTCATGCAGACAACCGAGCGCACCCCGCTCATCGCGGCTCCAGCCGCCACCTCCAACGCCACGATCTCGTTTGTGCTGTACTCCATGTATAGGCCGGCTTCCTTGGCGACGGCGGATATGGTGTCCGCGATTTCCGATGAAGGCGTCCCCGGGTATGTAGACAGGACTCCGACGCCTGCCTCTATGATGCCCCTGGCTATCGCCTCGTTTCCGAGGAGTAGGTGCCGCTCCCCGGGGGCATCCCTCAATATTAACTGGGGCTTCGGCAACTTTAACCACTACACGGTTCATTCGCGGAGGGTGTATTTCAGCCTTGGGCGGCTACGCCCTCCCCATCTCCCCCGCGACTTCCCTTAGGGCGCCCTCTAGGATTTCCATGCCAGCGTCCACCAGCTCATCTGTGATGATGAGGGGTGGGGCTATGCGTATGGTGGAAACCCCGCACGTTATAACCGCTAGGCCCCTCCTCCAACTCCTCATCATAACCTCCCTCGCCTCGTCCTTAGCGGGCTCCTTAGTCCTCTCATCCTTCACCAACTCCACGCCAATCATGAGGCCTTTACCCCGAACATCCCCAACTAGCTCTAATTCGTCCTTCAGCTCCTCAAGCCTCTTCATTATGCGTCTACCCTGCCTCTCCGCGTTCTCAAGGAGTCTCTCCTCCCTTATCACATCTATGACCGCTAGGGCGGCGGCGCAGGAGACCGGGTTCCCGCCGAAGGTGCTGGCGTGGGAGCCTCCCTCCCAGTCCATGAACTTGGCCCTCGCCACCGTGGCTCCTATGGGGAGGCCTGACGCGATTGCCTTCGCGATGCACACCACATCCGGCTCCACGCCCCAGTGCTCTATGGCGAACCACCTTCCGGTCCTCCCAACCCCAGCCTGAACCTCGTCGTCTACGAGGAGTATGCCGTGGCGGTCCGCCAGCCTCTTAAGCCTCTGGAAGTATCCATCCGGGGGGACGACGTAGCCGCCCTCACCCTGTATGGGCTCGAAGATCATGGCGGCAACCTCCTCCGGGGGCACGTACTTCTCCAAGACCCACTCCTCTATGAAGTCCACGCACCAGTAGTTGCAGTCCGGGGGTTCAAGTTTGAAGGGGCACCTGTAACAGTAGGGGTAGGGGACGTGGGTGACCCCCGGCATGAGGGGGAAGAAGTATCTGCGTTGGACCGGCTTACTGGAGGTGAAGGAGAGTGAACCCACGGTTCTCCCGTGGAACCCGCCGATGAAGCCGATGAACCTAGGTCTCCTCGTGTGCCACTTAACGAGCTTTATAGCCGCCTCAACCGCCTCCGTCCCGCTGTTCCCGAAGTAGACCTTCTTCGGGAACTTCCCGGGGGTAATCTTGCAGAGCTCCTCCGCCAGCCTCACGCTCTCCTCGTAGTAGAAGTCCGTGTTGGAGTAGTGTAGCAGCTTGCCAGCCTGTTTTCTAATCGCCTCAACCACCCTCGGGTGGCAGTGTCCAACATTCAGGCAGACAAGCCCGGAGTTAAAGTCTATGTACTCATTCCCGTCTACGTCCCGAACCACGCACCCACTCCCGGACTCCGCCACCAAGGGGTAAAAGCGGACGTACGAGGGGGAGATGACCGCCTCATCCCTCGCCAATAACTCCCTAGCCTTTGGGCCTGGAGGCCGAACCAGAATCTTGGGGTATTTACCGCTCAACCCAATCACCGCACAAGCTCAGTTCTCCCCGCAAACCACTTATAATTTTCGTACTACAGGAACGCGGAGAACTAGGATGGTGCGTCCTCATATCAACGATCGTTGAAGCTGGGAAAAAGGTGGTGGGGTAGGGGTTCTCCGAATTGGCGCTATTCCCCTACTTCTTGGAGACGATTATCTCCATGGTGGAGACGTTGACCTTGCCGCCCTCCGGCCTCTCCATCTGCTCCGTGCCGATGCGTATGTCCTTGATCTTTAGGTCCTTCACGAAGGCCTTGCGCATCAACTCCACCGTGTCCACGGCTCGGCTGATGGCTCGGCCCCTGGCCTTGATTGCCACTTCGTCGGCCCCGGCGTTGAAGAACGTTAGGCAGGCCATCACGTAGTTCATCACTGGCTTCCGCCCAACCAGCACCACGTTCTCAGGCTTCTTCTCCTCAGCCATGCGAATCACCTCCCTTGCCGCTTTTTCTCGAAGTTGGCATATACTACTCTGCTTGAAGCCTCTTATAATTTTCCCATGACTCATCCACCCAGGCCTGTAAGGCCTCCACGTCCCTCGGGGTTAGGCGGCTGAACCTACCCTGCATGCGTAGGTACTCCTCTACGGGCCTCCTCCTACTCTTCTCAGTTAGTGGGGCGCTCGGCCTACTAAGCCTGAACCTCCCATGGTCCACCTCGAAGAGGACCCACATGCCCGTCTGAACGGCCCTCCTCCCCACCTCCACCGTCTTTGACGATGGATACCTCCAGCCGGTGGGGCAGGGGGCGTGTATGTGTATGTACTTTGTGCCGCGGATCTCCATAGCCCTCCTCACCTTGGTGAAGAGGTCTACGGGGTAGGATGGGGATGCGGTAGCCACGTACGGGATGCCGTGCGCCATCATGATCATGGGCATGTTCTTCTTATGCTCCGTCTTCCCCGTGGGGGTGGTGGTGGTCCAGGCCCCGAGGGGTGTGGCTCCGCTCCTCTGGATTCCCGTGTTCATGTACGCCTCGTTATCATAGCATATGTAGAGTATGTTGTCGCCCCTCTCCGCCGCCCCCGAGAGCGCCTGAATCCCTATGTCGGCGGTTCCACCATCCCCAGCCCACGCCACAACCGTCACATCTTTAACGCCTAAGGCCTCCAAGCCAGCGGATATGCCAGCGGCTGCAGCGGCTGCGGCGGCGAACACTATGTTGAATAGGGGCACCCTCACCGCCGTCTTCGGGTAGGGGCCCTGAATGATGGATGTGCAGCACGCCGGTATCACCAGTATGCTCCTCCTTCCCAACGCCTTGAGGGTGTGGCGGAGGGCGAGGGCGGCTCCACACCCGGCGCAGGCTGCGTGCCCCCGAAGCAGATACTCCTCCCTTGGGAGCTCCTTCAGCTTCACGCTTGACCACCCCTCAGCCCGACCCAAGTTAAATCCCTCTCCACCCGCCCCCGGCG
>CAZKUI010000072.1:0-5817 GCA_964555905.1 uncultured Candidatus Bathyarchaeia archaeon
GGGCGAGGGGTTCGTGGTGAACGTTGAGGGCCCCGGAGAAATCTACCTGCAGACCAGAACTCTCTCGGAACTCGCTAATATCATGAGGAGGTTCCTCGGGGAGAGGGGTTCCAAGAGCGTGTCCATAAGCTTCGGTTAGCGTGGAGAACAACCCTCTCCCTGAAGTTACAGCAGAGCCTCCTCGCGTAGAGGATGTACGAGTCACCCTGTAGGGAGCCCTTAATCGCGGCCCCGCTGAACCGACCGCACGCCGGGCACTTCTTGTAGCTGAGCTTGTTTCTCGCGTCCACTATCCTGTTGGCGAAGTCCACCGCCTCGTAGGCATCTCCGGGGCGCTTACCAAACTTAACCCTCCACTCCATGAGAATTTGGGATGCAATCCTTCTTACAACCTTCATCATGTGGAGGTCCCTTATCATCGGGCGGGCGATCGGCAGGTGCCTCGCGTCGAGGGAGACGCCGAATTTGGAGCCGCACTGGTAGACGCCGTAGTCCCTACCAGCCCTGAGCCCATGCCTCTCCAGATAAGCGCAGAATAGGATGGCGTCCTCGAAGTTCAGCCCGTCTATAACCTCACCGCCGAAAATCCTGGCGCCTTTAAGGTTCTCCACCGCCTCAGAGGCGCTGCGGATGTGCCTTCTCCCCAGCTGGTGGACGAGTTGGAGCATACGCCTAAGTTTATCCTCGACCTCCAGTCCGACGCTAAGCATCAACAAGATATAACAGAGATCGCATTTAAACGTTTAAGCCGGAGGGATGAACGCCTACATATAGCCCCGTCAAAGAGGAATAAAGACTTAAATGAGGTTGTGGTGAAAAGCCCCTAGGGTGAGGAGATGGTTACGTGGGTAAAGGCGATGAAGGCGGCTGGGCGCACCATCCTCTACAGCATCGCTTGGGGTGTCATAGGCATGGTGCTGATGCTCGCCGGCGCCATGTTGATACAGAACCAAGTCATATATGACCCCTACTCCGGCTACCCGATAGGCGTAAACTGGGCTGGAGCCGCCGGCGGCCTCCTCCTCATCATCATGGGGTACTTAGTGGCGTTGCTCGGGCTTTACGCGTCCATCTACAAGGTGGGGGCTGATGTAATCTTAGACGAGTTGAGGGCTATGGGGCCTTCAGCCACGGTTAGGAGGCGTTGTCCCTCGTGTGGAGCGGAGGTTCCTGAGGGGGCGAGGTTCTGCGGCAGGTGTGGGGCGCCGCTGGTGGCGCCTCCGTAGCGATCCACCACGACCCTTCTTCTAGAGAATCCGTCTACCTCACGGGCTTCGGGGCGCAGTAAACGAAATCCTTGGTTCTTCTGATGAAACGCGGGCAGGAATCGCACTCAGAGACGAGGACCACGCTCTGGTCCTCCGGGCAGGAGAGAACCTCCACACTTATGACCCGGAACCTAGGCGGCTCCGGGTTACGGCCGAAAAGCTTCACGAACTCTTTGAGGGGGAGAGCGGGGGTTATGGGGTCCTCGGAGTCCACTACTATGCGGATTTTCCTTATGGGTGTGCACCGCACCTCCTCAGCTGGCCACACCGCCCCCGCCCTCACCCCTCTTAGAGAGGATGGCTACCCACGGGTTATCCTGAAGGAACGAGGGGACCCCAGCTGTTGCCGGCGCCTCCACCGTCCGGGGTGCCTCCAACTCAGCTGGCTTGGCAACCTCGCTCACTGATGGCTGCGTAGACGCTAGGCGGTCTACCTTCCCGGACAGGCTGGCTAGCTGGGCCTGGAGGCGGGACACGGTCCCGCGGAGGTTCGCCACCAACTCCTCTAATTCCGCGATCCTCTTCTCCAGCGCCGGCACCGCATCCAGCATCCTCAACTTGTCTACGTCTGGGGCTGGGTTGGGCGCCGTCCGTATCGGCCTCGGGACAGCCCGTTGCGCCTCCACCACCCTCCCATCCTCGGCGACCTGCAGTAGGCCGATGCCGTACTTCCTAAGAACCTCGGTGTCTATGTTTGGGGCTATGTATCGGGATGGGGGAACCGCCACGTAGAGTACGTTGCACCTATCCCTCAGGCTACCCGCCCCGAGGAACGCGTCCGCAAACAGGCTTCTATTAACTAGGATTTCCGGGTTGTCTATGAACTTCACGAACACTAGCCCGTCTTTACCCTGAAATGCAATCGTGGGCGCAACGTCGAAGTTTCCCAGCTTGTCCACCGAGACCTCCGCGTAGCCCCTCGAGGTGAAGTGGCGCCTGACGCCCTCTATGAGTTTTTGGTTCACCTGAACTTCAACCATCCCTCCATCCTATCCCAAGACCATTCATAATGGGTTGGAACTGCGTAGCTATAGACGATGCATCCACGCCAAACGCTGAACTTGGGCTCCCTAGCCATCTCAACCTTCACGTTCTCTATACCCTTCTCCCTCATCAACAACTCCATCTTGGCGACGGAGCTGACGGCAACATCCGAGAACTCCCGTGGAACCTTCCACTGGAAGTTCCCGCCGGAGAGGAGTATCCTCGAGTATAGGTAGGGCTGGAGCTCCACGGGGCACTTCTCGACGGCCTCCACTATCGCCTCTCCGAAGTCGAGCATGCCCCTGAAAAGTATGTCCCCCACTTTCACGTCCTTCGGCTTAGGTAGACCCCTCTTAAAGTAGCTCTCAAACAACTCGTGGTTCGGGTTGAAGACGTACTCCCCTATGAGGAACCTAGCCCAAGACTCCCTCTCCAAGTCTATGGTGATCCTCGTCCCGGGTATCTTCAGCTGAACCCGGTACTTCTCCGGTTCCCTCTTCGCCCTTTCAACCGCCTCGTCTAGGTTTCTGGGCACCAGCCCCACGGCTTCCTTCACCCTCCTGACGACGGCCTCCTCCTTGGCTAGGTCCCCGTATCCCGCGTCGTAGAGGATTTGGCTTGTGATGTTGTTCGCGTCGCTCCCGCCCCTGTTCAGGGCGACCGTCGCCCTCCTGATCGGGGACTGGCTGATGGGGCAGACCTGCGTGTTCCCGTGCCCGGACTCGATGACGACGCATGTGGGGACCTTGTGGGATATGGCGACGGCGAGGGGCTGCGGGATTATCGTCACCGCCTTCACCAGCCCCGTCTCCTCGTCTATGCTCCTGTGGATGTCAAATATCTTCTCGTACATGTAGCGTGGGGAGACGGATGAGAGGGAAGCGCACACGTAAAAGCCGTCAAATTCCGAGACGCTCGGCCTGAACTGCTCCAAGCCGTACTTCGTGATTTCGTAGACAACCCTCCAAGCCTTCTCATCGCCACGCTCGATGACGCCGTTGCGCATCGGGTAGACGAGGCGTGCGGCTAGGTCCTCCCGGGCCTCCAAGTAGAGGGGTAGCTCCTTCCCCACCACCACCTCCCGGGCCCCGCCCATGAGCTCGTACATGATGGACGACTTGTCAGGGAAGTACCCCCTGTTCTCAACGACCTCGGGCCTCTCCCCGAGGCTTATGGGTCCAAACTTGTAGTCGCTGGTTCCGTAGTCCTCCCCGAAGCTGTATTTGCGCTTATATTCCTCGCTCATCTCCTCCAGCTTCCCGATATAAATCTCCATAAAGACTCAATTTTAAATCTTCCCGGACAGGATGCGGGGGGAGAGACCTAAATGAAAGAAAAACGCGTTTAAGGTGCCAAAGCAGCCTTTTAACATCCTAACCCCAAGTAGGCACTCCGGGGAGCACCGGGTAGTCGTGGCAAGGCGATGAATCTAAACCCTCGTTCTGTGGGGGGTTTAGGGTTAAGTGTAGACGCCTCCTTTAAGATGGTCGTTCTGGTGTGCACCTAAACTTCAAATTTCCCAGTGCGGCATGGGTAGAGTGTTGTGGGGGATTTGGTTGCTGAGCAGGGAGGACGCGTTAAGGCTGGTTAGGGAGTACGTGAAGAATGACAGGCTTGTGAAGCACATGCTGGCTGTGGAGGCTATCATGCGGGCCTTAGCGCGGAGGCTCGGGGAGGACGAGGAACTCTGGGGGCTCACGGGCTTGGTTCACGACATAGACTACGAACTGACGAAGGACAACCCAGACCGCCACGGCCTCGTCTCGGTGGAGATTCTGAAGGGGAAGGTTCCAGATGAAACCCTAAACGCGATTAGGGCGCACAACCCACGCATCGGTCGCGCACCAGAAACCGCCATGGAGAAGGCATTAGTTGCATCCGACGCCATCTCAGGTTTGCTGATTGCATGCGCCCTAGTGATGCCGCATAAGAAGCTAAGCGAGGTTCGGGTGAAAACCGTGAAGGGCAAGTTTAAGTCCAAGGACTTCGCCCGAGGAGTCAACAGGGAGAGCATACTCCTCTGCGAGGAGCTAGGCATAGAACGGACGGAATTCTTTGAAATCGCCCTGAAGGCCCTTCAAGAAATTGCAGGCCAGCTTGGTCTTTAGGGTGGCCGCCGCTCAGGCGCTGGGCTCTAATTCACCTCTTCAGCCATTGACTGGCTACTGTGGCGTATACTTCATGGCGGCGGCCACTCTTGAATATCCTCGGTGGGGATTATAAGGGTTTATGGTTGCCGAACACCACCCTTACGGGGTTTCCGATGCTCTCATGGAGTTGGGCGGCCCCCAAATCATGCACGCCTCCACGGGTGAACAGCCGTCCTTACGTGGCCAGCTCCCTAATAGCCTTTAGGGTTGCCTCAACCTCCCACGGAGTGTTATAGTAGTGGAACGACGCCCTCACGGTTCCGCCATACTCCTCGTAGACGCCCAGCCGCCTACACGCTGGTATGGCGCAGTGGTGCCCAGCCCTCGTGAGGATCGGCGGCTCCTTGGCGTCTAGCGCCAGCGAAACATCGTGGCTGCTCCAGCCCTTAATGTTGAACGAGACAACCCCCGCCTTTATGTTCATGTCCTCCTTCTCCCCGTAGACCATCACGTTCGGGATTTCTAGGAGCCCCTCAATGAACATCTCAGTGAGCATCCTCTCCCGCTCCTCTATCCTTCCAAGCCCTATCTCCTCAGCGACGTAGACGGCGGCCCTCCCCAGGCCGATGAGGCAGGCGACGCTCGGGGTTCCAGCCTCCCAACGCTTGGAGAGCACGTCCCCCCTAAGCTCGTAGTCGCTGGTGGTTACATCCGCGATGGTTCCACCCCCAATCTCCATGGGGTCCATGCGCTCCATGTGCTCCCGCTTGATGTACAGGCCGCCGCTCCCCTGAGGCCCGAGGGGCCCCTTATGCCCCGAGAACGCCAGTGCGTCGCAGCCGATGCGCCTCACATCCACGGGCATGTGCCCCGGCCCCTGGGAGCTGTCTACGAACACGAAGCAGTCCGGGTTCTTCTCCTTGGCGATGCGCACGAACTCCTCCACGGGGTGGACGACCCCAGTGACGTTGCTCACGTGCTGAATCGCTAACAGCTTCGTGTGCCCGTCTACGGTTTCCTCAACGGCCTCGGGCTTTATCATCCCTGAATCCACGTCAAACTCCACAACCCGGATTTCAGCCCCAACCCTCCGAGCCAGCCGAATCCAGGGCATCATGTTGGAGTGGTGCTCCAAACTGCTGAATACTATGTTGTCACCCCTCTCCCACCTTATGATGGGGTCGTGCTCCCTAAATGCGCCCCCGCTTCGGTTCCAGAGGGGGTGCTCCAACGCGTAAGCGACCATGCAGGCGCCCTCCGTGAAGTTCCTCGTGAATATGAACTCGTCGGGGTCGCAGTTCAGCAGCAGCCTAGCCGCCCTCTCCCTAGCCGCATCCCACTTCTCGTTTGCTAGGCTGGCGATGGAGTAGGCCCCACGCTCAACATTAGCGCAATAATCAAGGAAGTACTCAAGCATGGCGTCTAGGACGGGCCTAGGAACGGGCGTCGTGGCGCAATTATCAACGTAGATGTAC
>CAZKUI010000073.1:0-5771 GCA_964555905.1 uncultured Candidatus Bathyarchaeia archaeon
TTACTATCTAGGTGGATGGTTGACCGATGATCTGCCTCGCCAATTCCGTCGCAACTCTATACTGCCTATCGTTGGGAGGTCCCCTCCTCACTAGGAAGCCACGTTCAACGAGCCTAGCCAAATACGTGGAAACCGTGCTCAGCTTGATCGGCTCCTGAAACTCCCGCTCATACGCGAACTTGACATCCGTGGACTTAAACCAGACCAGCGGGAAATACCTCTCCACGAGGAGCTTCACCTTCTCAAACATCGTGAGTTCGGAGGGGTCTCTCCACGAGAGGTCCGACTCGGAGACGCCGCCCATAAGCTCGACGAAGTCTAGTAGGCGTATCACCTTTTCCCTCGTCACCCTACCCTCAAAGGTGACGGTGAACTTATTGCCCTCCCAGTCGTACAACTCTACGCGTAATTTTCGAGCCGGCATCCCCGCACCTTACCCACGTCTAAACAACTCTACAGCTTCACAGCCCTAAAGAGTTGCGGTTAAGCTGTGGAGAAGTTAAGAGCTAAAAACAGCCCCAAACATCGAGATATCAAGTTTTTCCAACTCTTCCGTCTTCACAGACTTAACCATGGGTTAACTTCTGGAAGGGTTTATAAAAAGAGAACGGGTGCGATTTCCAGTGGAAACGGAGGGGTCGCCACGTTTTTCTCAACGTTACAAAACTCGCCTTCCAGCCCTTCACAGTTGTTCACAGGACTTGTAGACCTGCCCATCCTCCCCTAGGCGGGGCAGAGTTTCGGAGACGCGTGGTGTATGCCGCCTTATGCTACAGGGTGGTAGGGGAGTCGGGTGAAAGTTAATGGGTGGAGAACAGCTGGGCTGACCGCAAAAATATAACCAACCAAACCCCCACACCCCTCCGTTTCCACTGGAGACGCCGTCGTAGCAAACTATTCTAGAAACAGCCCCTCTTCAAGAATTTTGTAGTAACCACTCTAGAAGGTTTGAGGAGGGCCATTAAATTTTAGGCATCATGGCCTATTGTCGGAGGCTTCCTTGGCTTCGCCAAGGACGCAATAAACACTCGTGGTGTTGTGGAGGCTTCCATAGGAAATGGAGGGGTGTGGGGGTTCAACTCTAACATGCCTGCTCATCGATGTGGGAGGGATGCGTTGAACATGAGTACTCTAGACGAGGTGTTTGATAGATTCCTAAACGGGAATACCATCTTCAGGAATAGGGAGGTCCTACGCCACGACTACGTCCCCGAGAAGCTTCCGCACAGGGAGACCGAGATAAAGCATCTAGGCTCCATCGTAGCCCCAACCCTGAAGGGGTACCGGTGCTCCAACGTGTTCATTTACGGGAAGACCGGCACCGGGAAGACCGCTGTAGTCCGCTACGTCCTAAAGCACTTGGTGAGGAGGGCGAGGGAGCTCGGCGCCCCCGTCTACACGTGCTACGTGAACTGCCGCCTCGCGGGGACGGAGTACCGCATACTCACCAACCTATGCGAATCCATCGGGGTCAAAGTCCCCTTCACAGGCCTAGCCCAAGGCGAGGTATTCAAAAGATTCAGAAACGGCCTGGAGTCCGAGGGGGGCCTCCTCCTAGCGGTTCTAGACGAGGTAGACGTGCTGGTGAAGACCTACGGCGACGCCCTCCTATACGAGCTGACGAGGATAAATGGGGAGCTTGAGAGGAGCAAGGTCTCCCTAGTGGGCATATCAAATGACCTACGCTTCAAGGACATGCTCGACCCACGCGTCCTCAGCTCCCTCAGCGAGGAGGAACTCGTCTTCAGGCCCTACAACGCGGCCGAGTTGAGGGATATACTGGAGGAGAGGGCGAAGCTCGCCTTCCGGGAGGGAGTCCTAGCGGAGGGGGTTATCAGCCTATGTGCGGCGCTAGCCGCGGCTGAGCACGGGGACGCCCGCCGCTCCCTAGACCTGCTCCGGGTGGCTGGGGAACTAGCCGAGAGGGAGGGCGCCCAAAGGGTTGAGGAGCGCCACGTGAGGGAGGCTGAAAAACGCATAGAGCGCGACAGGATTGAGGAGGCTGTTAGGAACCTCCCGCTACACTCAAAGCTCGTGCTCTGCAGCGTCTACCTACTGAACAAGCGCGTGAGCAGCGCCGCCACCGGGGACATATACAACGTCTACTGCGAACTGTGCAACCAGATAGGGGTGGAGCCCTTGACGCAGAGGAGGGTGAGCGGGCTCATCAGCGAGCAGGACATGCTCGGCTTACTAAACTCTCAGGTGGTGAGCATGGGTAGGTACGGGAGGACGAAGAAGACGAGGCTGGCCATACCGAAGTCCGCGGTTAAGGCGATATTCTCCGAGGACGACCAGCTTGAGGGACTGGTGGCCTACACGCCTAAGTGCCTCTTAAACCCCAAGTAGGCTCAGCGGAAGGTGCTCCAATATTGGGATAGGATTTCCTTTAGGGCGTCTACCTCCTCTCTCACCGCATCTCCAACCACCTGCGCCGGAGGCGGATGCGGCTCCTCCACCCCATCTAAGCCAGCCATAGTCAATATGGTTGTTAGAACCCCGTGGGAGACGGCGTCTAGATTATAGCCTCCCTCTAAGACCACAACCACCCTACCACCACACACCCCGTCGGCCAGGTCTACCAAGGCCCTAGTGGCTTCGGTGTAGGTTCCTATGGAGAAGCGCAGGCTCGCGAGCGGGTCTCGGAAGTACGCGTCGTAGCCGGCTGAGACGCAGATGATATCCGGCTTGAACTCCTCCACGAGGGGGATGAAAAGCTCCCTGAGGGCGTAGAGGAAGTCGGCTCCCGTGGAGCCCGGGGGCAGGGGGACGTTCACGTTGTAACCGGCGCCATCACCACGCCCAACCTCGTGGAGCCTCCCCGTCCCCGGGTAGAGCGGGTATTGATGCGTGGAGAAGTATAACACAGTGGGGTCCTCATAGAATATGTCTTGGGTTCCGTTCCCATGGTGCACATCCCAATCTAGGATGGCGAACTTCTCTAAGCCGCGCTCGGCCTTCAAATGCTCTATCATAATGGCGATGTTGTTGAAGAAGCAGAAGCCGCCGCCGTAGTTCCTCCCGGCGTGGTGCCCGGGGGGCCTAACGAGCGCGAAGGCCCTGTCTACGTCCCCCCTAGCGACGGACTCCCCGGCGAGTATGGCACCCCCAGCCGCCAGCCGGGCCGTCTCGTAGACGCCCCTAGGCGCCGGGGTGTCTATGGAAAGGCCCCCACGCCCACTGCGGCTCAGCTCCTCAACGTAACCCACATACTCCCTACTGTGAACCCTCAGCAGGTCATCCTCGGAAGCCGCCTCAGGCCTAAGCAAAACCAATTCAGGCCTGTCCAAGTGGGGCTCTAGAAGTCTAAGAATGGCCTTTAGGCGCTCAGGTCTCTCAGGATGCCCGAAACCCAAGTCATGCTCCAAGTAACGCTCATGGTAGACCACACCAACCCTCAACCCAAACACCAAAAAAGAAAATCAACAAAGGCAAATAAGACAGTCACTTAGTAGCCGGCGCTCATACCTGCCTGAGGCGGCTGCTAGCATCTAACTAATGCGTATCCAGTATTTTTGTGCGTTTCTTAGGGCTACGCTTTCATTTACGCGTTGTTTAAACTCGTTCGGCGTCAGAAGGAATATGTGGGCGGTTAGTCCGCTATAACGCCAAATCCTATAGGCAATGCGTATTCTCTCATCAACCCACATCCCCTCCACGGAGGGGCTCACTATGAGCAGGTCTATGTCGCTTGTGTCTAGGCGCTCCCCCCGGGCTGTAGAGCCAAATAGGTAAACAGCCTCAATCTTAATTTTCTTACCCAACTTCTGCAAGTAATCGTCTAAAATACGCTTTATATCATCAGGAATCTCCAACGCTTATCACCTCTGAGGCTCTCCTAACAATATCCTTAGCAAATCGAAGAAATTTTTGGGCGGTGTTCTTATGAACTACAGGGATTCCTCCAAAAACATCAGGGTATCTAGATATGGAATAATAAGGAATTATTTCGCTGAGTGTTGCTTCATCCACCGGGCCTAGAATGTTCTTTACCATTCCATAGAGGTCTACTAAGTTGTGAATTTTCGGGGGTTCCCTACCCGAATATATAATTAATGCCTTAAGAGACGCCTCTACAGCTTGCTGAGACCAGAAGCAACTAGCCTCATAGTCTCCATCCTCTAACGACCTTTGAGCTCTCTTAACGTTCTTCTCAGCTATTCTAAGCCACCAGATAACTTCCCTTCTAACCATAACACGCTCCTCATAAACTAAAGTTCCTGAAGGTATAAAAGCTCTCTCGGCGGTGAAGTTGATTTCAGAAGTTAATTATCTCGCTTACTTCGTTGTCTACTTAGGATTTTGAGTAATTCTTGTGCTACCGCCTTCGCTGTTGGTGGGTTTGCGTTTACTTCTATGCCGCCCTCTTTTAGTTCTTTTAGGAGTCTTAGGATTGTTGGAGGCTTGAGATTGTGGGCTTCTAGGAGTTCCGCGTTAGAGATTATTTCTTTTGTGGCTCCCTCAGCGGCGATTCGCTTCTCCCTGCTTAGGATGTAGACCCTATCGGATAGGTGGGGCACAACGTCCACATCTTGCGTGGCAACCACTAGGGTTGTTCCATACTCCCTGTTCAGCGTGTTTAGGGTTTCTATGAGGATATCAGCGCTCGCTGGGTCTAAATTGGCTGTGGGTTCATCCACCAAGAGTATGTTCGGCTTCATGGCGATGGCGGTTGCTAGGGCGATTTTCCTCTTCTCGCCGACGCTGAGGCGGAAGGGGGGCCTCCCCAAAAGCTCTTTCCCCTGTTCATCCCCCCGGTGTACTAAAAATCAAATCTCCCTTAAGATGCGACGGTGATTTCCGGCTTCGTGAAGTCCAATGTTATGACTTCCAATGTTTGCAGGTTTACGACGGGTAGTAGGCCGGGTGTCGGCTCTAGGCCCATACGTCTCTGGTAGTTGGTTTGCTCCTGCCAAGCTCCTGAGTTGAGTAGGAGAGTCCCCCGGTACGTTTCGCGCCCCACCACGTGGATGTGCCCCGTCTGCAGTATATGCGGTGGTTCATCAATGATGAGGAGGTCCCTCGCCTCCGGGGCTATGGATGTCTTTGCCCCGTAGATTGGGGCTAGGTGCCTCGCCCTCAGCATGAGCTTCATCGCCCTGCAGGGCGTGTGGAAGCTTACGCCCGGGATGGAGGAGGCAAGGTCGTCTAGGCTTTGGCCGTGGTAGAGGAGGGCATCCACGCCGTGCAACCTAACTAGGGACGGGTTCCCCAGGGAGTGCAGTGGTATAGCCTCGTATAGGGCCTCCGCGTATTCCTTGAATATGGCGGGCTGTGGGAGCGCCTTCCTTGACGCGTCGTGGTTCCCGGGAATCACGATTATGGACACGTAATCCGGGACGAGTTCTAGGAGGTCGGCGATGCCCCTATACTGCTCATAGAGGCTCTCCACGGCGAGCTCCTCCCTCTGCCCCGGGTAGACCCCAATCCCGTCTACTAAGTCCCCAGCCACCACCAGATACTTAACCCTCCCAGCCAACTCCCTTAGGCTGCTGTTCCCCAGCTCCCCCCTCAGCCAGCGGAGGAACCTCCTGAAGGCGTCCTCCATGAACTTCCTGCTCCCATAGTGTATGTCTGATGTGAAAGCCGCGTAGACGGGTTCCCTGGCGCCATTAACGTGCCTTTGGGGGACATCCGGCCATATAAACTCCTCAGCTACTACCAAGTCCCTGCCCACCTTCACGCCAACCACGCAGACCACCTGGTCTAGGAGTAGCATGCCCGCCTCCTCAACGACGTTCCTCCCGGACTTCGGGGATGCGACCACCGTG
>CAZKUI010000074.1:0-5743 GCA_964555905.1 uncultured Candidatus Bathyarchaeia archaeon
GGAGGATGGAGGACTTCGTGGAGAGGGCCGTAAGGGAGATTCGCGAGGAGGTGGGCGGCGGCAGGGCGATACTCGCATTAAGCGGAGGGGTGGACTCAAGCACCACGGCCGCCCTCGCATCTAGGGCGCTGGGGAGACGCCTCACAGCCGTCTTCGTAGACCACGGGTTCATGAGGGACGGCGAGCCGCAACAAATCCGCAGGGTCTTCGAAAATTTAGACCTAAACCTCGTCTTCGTGGATGCGCGGGAGAGGTTCATGGAGAAGCTAAGGGGCGTCCGAGACCCGGAGGAGAAGCGTAGGATAATCGGCGAGGAGTTCATACGCGTGTTTGAGGAGGTTGCCAAGCGGGTTGGAGCTGAATACCTGATTCAGGGAACCATATACCCGGACAGGGTTGAATCGGGCTTCAGGAGGTTCTCGGACAAGATTAAGACGCACCACAACGTGGCGGGCCTCCCCGCGAAGATGGAGTTTAAGGGCGTTGTGGAGCCCCTCAGAGACCTCTACAAGGACGAGGTGAGGGAGGTCGCCGAGAAGCTGGGCCTACCGCGGGAGATCGTGAGGAGGCAGCCGTTCCCGGGTCCGGGCCTAGCAGTGAGGGTGGTCGGGGAGGTAGACGGGGAGAAGTTGGAGGTTGTGCGTAAAGCCACGAAGATAGTGGAGGAGGAGATTGAAAGGAGCGGGTTGGCGGAGAAGCTGTGGCAGTATTTCGCGGTGCTAACCGACACGAAATCAACCGGAGTTCGGGGCGACGCCAGGGCCTACGGATACACCGTCGCGGTCAGGATTGTAGAAAGCAGGGACGCGATGACGGCGAGGTTCGCCAAAATCCCATACGAGGTGCTGGAGCGCATATCCACGCGCATCACGAACGAGATACCCCAAGTTGTCCGAGTGGTCTACGACATAACCCACAAGCCGCCGGCAACCATAGAATGGGAGTGAAATAACTCCGAGATTTCCGGGTTAGGCGTATAGGTACTTCCTGATTTCCCACGCTGTTACCTGCGCTGGTTCCTCCGGTGCGTGCTTCTCGTACTCCCTCCACTCAGCCATCTTCAGCTCTAGGTACTTCTGAGCGTTCTCCCTGCCTATTGCCCTTATGCATATGTCGTCGCTCTCCCACTCCTCAAGCGCCTCCTTCAGGCTGGAGGGTAGCACCCCGACGCCGAACTCCCTACGCCTCGCCTCTGATAATTCGTAGACGTTCTCCTCCACCGGGTCTCCCGGGTCTATCTTCCTCCTTATTCCGTCCATACCCGCCTCGTAGACAACCGCGTAGGTTAGGTATGGGTTGCAGAGTGGGTCTGGGCACCTAAACTCTATCCTCGCCTCTCGTTTCAGGCCTGGGTAGTACTCGGGGATGCGTATGAGGGCGGAGCGGTTTCTGCGGCTCCACGTGATGTAGACTGGTGCCTCGTAGCCCGGAACCAGCCTCTTATAGCTGTTCACCGTCGGCGCCACTATAGCCGACAGGGCCCTAGCGTGATATAGTATCCCGCCGATGAAGTACCTGCACTCCTGCGAAATCCCGGCGTACCCATCCGGGTCAAAGAATAGGTTTTCGCCGCCTCTCCTGAGGCCAACGTGTATGTGCATCCCGTTCCCAGCCCTCCCGAACCACGGCTTAGGCATGAAGGTGACGGTCCACCCATACTTACGTTGGGCGACAAGCCTCGCCGCCACCTTATACCTAATGATGTCGTCCGAGAGCTTAACGGGGTCCGCGTACCCGAACGTGATTTCGCTTTGGGCTGGTCCAACCTCGTGGTGGTGCCTCTCCACCTTAATACCCATGTAGGTGAGGGCGTCGCATAGGTCCATGCGGTAGGTCTCCGATACGTCCCTCGCGGGGTCTATGTCGAAGTATCTGTGGTCGCTGGAGACGAAATCCTCCACGGAGCCGAGGGTTCCATCCCCATTCCACCTAACTAGATAGAATTCAAGCTCCGCCGCGACGGTTGGTTCAAGCCCCTGCTCCCTAAGCTTCTCGACGCTTTTTTGGCACACGTACCTAGAGTCCCCGTTGAATCGTAGACCCCCCGGCCTGTAGATGTCGCATAGGAATAGGGCTACGGGGCGGTTGTAGAAGTATTCGGGTAGCGGGGTGAACGTGGTGGGGTCGGGCTTCATCACCATGTCGCTATCCTCTATGTCCACAAACCCGGGTATGTTGGAGCCGTCGAAGCCGATGCCCTCCCTGAGGGCGGCGTCTAATTCGTCGGCTGGAATCGTCCTACCCCGAAGTAGACCGAGTAAATCCACGAAGTAAAGAAGGGCATACCGTATATCCCCGAAATCCAGAGCGCCGCCCCCAGCTAAACCAGCCGCCGCCCTGCTGCGTTGCATATTCTATATTGTTAATGGGACAGATTTATACTTATCTTCGCATATCGTGAATAAATGTTCAGCGAAGTATGGAAAAGCTTTTATGTATGTCTACGAAGGTATTTGGCGCGTATTGATGGTGGTGAGCAGATGCGCATCGACGAATTGGATAAGAAGATATTGGCGGAGCTCCTTAAGGATGCTAGGGCATCCTCTAGGGAGATTGCCCGCCGCATCGGGGTTTCTGTGGGCACGGTATTAAAGAGGATAAAAAGGCTGAGCGATGAGGGTGTTATAAAGGGGTATACGGTGATCATAGACCACGAGAAGTTGGGGTACGACCTAACGGTCGTCACGGAGATAACGGTCTCTAAGGGGAAGCTTTTGGAGATGGAGCGGGAGGTGGCGAAGATTCCGAACGTCTGTGCCGTCTACGATGTAACTGGGGAAACTGATGCCGTAATCATCGCGAAATTCAAGAATAGGAGAGAGCTGAGCAAATTTACTAAGGGGCTTCTAGCGATGCCGTTCATAGAGCGCACAAACACCCACGTAGTGCTAACAACCGTCAAGGAAAGCCAATTCCCGATAGAACTGCTGAGAGCCGCGGAATCCTAAGTTGAGAGGTTGAAGGGCTTCCCGTGGTCTAGGACCTCCCTCGGCAATCGGTCTTTATACTTCCTCAGGAACTCCTTATCCTCCCTTTCATTTCTGAGTTCGTCGGGGAGCATGTGCGGTATCTCCTCCATGATTGGATACCAGCGGTTGCACTCAGGGCATATCAGAACCCCCTCCACCACCTCCACGGAGTAGCACTCCACGCAGGGCTTCTCCGGCAGCTCCCTCACCCAAATGCGCTTGTATCCGCAGTATTCCTCGCATGTATTTTTCGGCGGCTTAACACCCTCATCCCGCTTTTTCTCCTCAAGAACAATCAGTTTAAGGGGGAATCGCTTGCATATGGGGCACGCCAGCAGGTCCATTAATCTATATTTCATCTTCCGGGGACGCCTCCTAAGTTACGTCTACGTTTATTGGGTCTTAAGGGTTGCTACCGGAAACTATTTTTGATTCGCGTCCATCAAATGCGTTAAAGGGGTGGGTGGTGGTTCTGTGGGTAGCTCCTTCTTCCGGAGCAAGCTTAGAGGTGCTGATGTGGCGCTAACATTCCGGGATGTGGTTATTCTCCCCGGCTGGGTGGAGGTGGAGCCGGGTGAGGTGGATGTTCAAACCCGGGTTACCACGAATTACAGGCTGAACATACCGCTCATTTCGTCCCCGATGGACACGGTCACCGAAAGCGAGATGGCGATCGCCCTAGCGAGACAAGGTGGACTCGGCGTCCTCCACAGAAACTGCTCCATAAAGGAGGAGGTGGAGATGGCGAGGAGGGTGAAGAGGGCGGAGTCCCTCATCATAAGGGACGTGGTGACCATAACGCCCGACACGACCGTGGGTGAAGCCGTGGAGCTGATGGAAAAATACAGCATCTCCGGGCTCCCCGTAGTAGAAGGAGATAAGCTCGTGGGCATCGTCACGGAGAGGGATGTCAGGTTCGCCGACCCGCGGCTGTTAGCCCGCGATGTGATGACGAGGGATTTGATCACAGCTCAGGAGGGAATCACCATAGAGGAGGCGAAGGAAATCCTCCAGAAGTACAGAATAGAGAAGCTCCCGGTTGTAGACGAGGAGGGTAGGCTTCGGGGCCTCATCACGGTGAAGGACATAATGCTCCGGGGCAAGTTCCCACACGCCGCTAGGGACGAGGAGGGTAGGCTACTCTGCGCCGCGGCGGTCTCCCCATTCGACTTAGAGAGAGCGAAGAAGCTGGATAAGTATGTAGACATACTAGTGGTGGATGTAGCGCACTTCCACAACAAGAGGTGCTTCGAGGCTACAGCCCGCCTCCTGAGGGAGGTTCAGGCGGACGTGGTCGTGGGGAACATAGGGACATACAAGGCGGCGGAGGATGTGATCACGAAGTTGGATGGGGTGGCCGGTTTACGCGTCGGCATCGGCTCAGGCTCAATCTGCGTCACCATGGAGGTTGTGAAGGCGGGCTCCCCAACCCTGTACGCCACAGCCCAAGCCGCGGACGCCGTCGCCACCTACGGCGCCGACATACCGATCATCGCGGATGGAGGCGTAAGGAACCCGGGGGACGTGGCGGTCGCCCTAGCCGTGGGCGCATCCGCCGCCATGATGGGGAGCGTGTTCGCTGGGTGTAGGGAGGCCCCGGGTGAGTTGGTAGCCATAGGCGGGAGATACTACAAGCGCTACAGGGGCATGGCCAGCCCGTCGGCGAGGGCGAAGCGCTACGCCATAGACAGGTACATGGCGAAGGGCATAGCCGAGGGGGTGGAGGGATGGGTTCCATACAGGGGGGACGTGGCAAGCGTGGTGGAGGAGTTCGTCAGCGGGTTAAAGGCCGCCATGGGATACGCAGGGGCGAAAACCATAAAGGAGCTGAGGGAAAAGGCGAAGCTAGCCGTGCTAACCGAAGCAGGCTCAAGGGAAGCCTCACCCCACAGCATACTACTACCATCAGAAAGAACCCTAGAGACGAGGTAAACCCCCCCGGGAAACTGTAGCATCTTACTCTTGAACTATTTTATGGGCTGTATCCCGCGCTTTCTCCACAACCTCCTCCTCGCTCAGTGTCTTCACCTGACGCCCCTCCATGAGTATCTTCCCGTCTACTATGACCGTGTCTACGTCGCTTCCCCTAGCCGAGTATAGTATGTTTGCGGCTGTGTTGTGGTTTGGGGTTAAGTGGGGTTTTCTTAGGTCTATCAGGATCAAGTCCGCCCTCTTCCCGGGTTCCAACGTTCCTATCTGCCTTTCCAGTCCTAGGACTTTCGCCCCTCCTAAAGTCGCCATTCTCAGGGCTGCTTCCACGGGCATCACGGTTGGGTCTCTATACCTCACCTTCTGTAGTATGGACGCTATCTTCGTGCACTCCAGCATGTCTAGGGTGTTGTTGCTGGCCGGTCCATCTGTGGCTATACCCACGTCTACGCCCATCCTGTGCATCTCCCAGACCCTCGCTATGCCCATCCCGAGCTTCGCGTTGCATGTTGGGTTATACGCGACCTTCACACCCCTCCTCGCCAGTATGCGCATGTCCCCGTCGGTGAGGTGCACGCAGTGGGCGGCTAGGACATCTGTGCCTAAGAACCCCAGCTTCTCTAGGTGCTCCACGGGGGTCACTCCGTATTTCCGTGTTGTTTGCTCAACCTCCCACCTACTCTCCGAGAGGTGTATGTGGATTCCGACTCCCAAGCGGTTGGCCTGGCTCCTAACCTCGCTTAGGAGTTCGGGGCTGCAAGTGTAGACGGAGTGGGGCGCCAACCTCGCATGTATGCGCCCCTCGTCAAAGCCGTTCCACCTCTCGGAGAACTCCACGGAGTTCT
>CAZKUI010000075.1:0-5707 GCA_964555905.1 uncultured Candidatus Bathyarchaeia archaeon
CCTCAGCGACTATGGGGCCCACGTACCCGCAATCCTCGCACACATAGACCATCGGGGTGAACCAGCCACTAAGCCGAGTCAATGGTTTAAGCTTCGTGCTCCCGCACCGCGGGCACAGCCGTAATGTGTGACCCCTCCCCCGCAGCCTCCCAAGTATCTCGGATAGGCTCGGCATGATTACTGTATCTCTATGTTGTCCTCCGGGTAGCCCATCTCCACTAAGAGCTCCTTCACCTTCATCCTCTGGTCTCCCTGGAGGAGGATCTGGTTGTTCTTCGCAGTTCCGCCACAGGCGCACGCCGCCTTCAACTTCTTGGCTAGGGCCACCAAATCTGCATCGTTTATGCCATCGATGACCGTAACCGCCTTCCCCCAACGCCTAGTCTCCACTCTAACCCTAATTCTCTGCTGCTCCTTCGCTATCTCCTCGCAGGAGCATATGTCCTTTGGGAGGCCGCAGATAGGACAGATCTCAGCCATCTAGCTCTCCTTGACTCCTCACTCTAGTTAGTCAAACGTGCATATAAGATTTTACCGAGCCCCAGCCGCCAACGGGCCTTCACATCTGCCGATAAGCGTAAAAGTGCGCCGTATGAAATCGGGCGCCATACATGCCACAGAGGATGAGAACACACTAGATGCGCGCTTAAGATGGATGTGTGTTCCGTGGAGGAGCCGGAGTTCGTGGATGTGGGAGGGGGTCACTACGTTGCGTTCCACCGGGCCGCTTAGAGCGTCACCTTCTCTAGTTGCGAGAGCACGTACTCCCTGATTTCCCTCGGTTTCGGCAGTTCGGCTACGATTTCTCCATTTTTTATCAGGGGCTTCAGTAGGGGCTCCATCTCACCTCCGCACTTCGGGCATTTTGGTGGCTGTGCGTTGTACGGCTTAACCACGTCTACGAGGCATTTTGTGCATCTCCAAACCTGCTTCTTCCCGCCCAGCTTCCCCCTCTTCGCGGCCGGTCTCCCGTCTACCTCCACTATGTCCATGGCGAAGTCCACCACCGGGGCGTTGCTGATGGATGTTCCGACGCCGAACGCCTCGGCTCCAGCCTCCTTATACTTGAGGACGGAGTACTCGTCTAAACCGCCTGAAAGGAATATCTTCACGTGGCTGTAGCCCCTTATGTCCAGCTCCCACCGAACCTCCCTTATAATCTCGGCGAAGTCCCCGCGCCTGGAGCCCGGTGTGTCCAGCCTCACGGCGAACAGCCTATCCTTTAGCGCTTCAGCCGCCATCACGGCCTCAACCTTCTCGTCGTAGTACGTGTCTACGAGAGCCACTCTGGGGACGTCCTCAGGCATGATTTCGTCGAACGCCTTCCACGCCTCCACTTGGTCCCCCATGACGATGATGAGGGCGTGGGGCATGGTTCCAACGGGCTTCATCCCTATGGTCTCCGCAC
Source organism: uncultured Candidatus Bathyarchaeia archaeon (assembly GCA_964555905.1). Taxonomy (GTDB): domain Archaea; phylum Thermoproteota; class Bathyarchaeia; order EX4484-135; family B24-G1; genus CAZKUI01. The sequence goes on from CAZKUI010000075.1 coordinate 1,409, forward strand.
CCTTGAGGCTGGAGACCGCGTCCAACCCGCCGATGTAAGAAGCCCTATCCAGCATGGGGCTGAGGGCTGGGTGCATACGCCTTATGCCGAACGCCACCACCAACTTGTCGCCGGCAGCCTTCTTCACCCTAGCGGACTTGCTCGCCACGCCGGAAGCTTGGCACAGGAGGCCCAGGAGGGGCGTCTCCAGGAGGCAGAACTCCCCGTAGGGCCCCTCAATGAACATGACGGGAACCCTAACCCCGAAGTGATCCTCCGGCCTGAACACGGTTCCCTCAGGCATGGAGTAGGCGTCTACGGGGTACCCCTCTAGGAGGCGGGCGACCTCCTCCACGCCGCATAGGACGCCCCAGGGCCAGTTCTGGGGTAGCTTTCCCGAGGTGATTTCGGCCACCACGTGGACCTTTGTTAAGCCGCGTGCCTCCAGTATCTTCTTCGTCCTCACGAAATACACGTCCGTCGTTTTTCCCGTTTTGATTTCCTCGTCGGTGGCTACGTGGAATATGCGGCTCAACGCCACCCCCCTCTACGTCAGCCTCTTGAGGAGTTCATCGGTGGTGGTGATTTCGCACCCGTAGGTGCTCTTCATGTACTCTAGGGCGGCCTCGTGCCGCTCCTCGGTGACCGTCTCCACGCAGTCCCTCGGGATGATCACCCGGTATCCACGGAAGAAGGCGTCGGCGGCTGTATGCTGGACGCATATATCCGTCACGAGCCCGGTGAGTATGAGCGTGTCTACGTCCAACTCCCTCAGGAGTAGGTCTAGGTCCGTGGAGTAGAAGGCGCTGTACCTTCTCTTGCGAACGACGTAATCCCCCACCCCCGGCTTTAATTCGTCGATTACCTCTGCGCCCCAGGTTCCAGCAACCGCGTGTTCGGGCCACAACTGGAATTCTTTATCCCCCTTTGGGAGGTGGCTGTCGTTTGCGTAGATTATCGGGATTCCCCTCCCGCGGGCGTGCTCCAGCAAACGCCTGATGTTCGGGATGATTCCCGCGGCCCTCTCAACCTTCAGGGCGCCGTGGACGAAGTCGTTCAGCATGTCTATAACTAGTACGGCTGCCTTCACGGTGTTTCACCCCTAAACCACTGGTTAAAGGTTTCCGCGTTGCGCTTATTAAAATGTGCCATGCGGGTGCAGGCGATAGCCGACTTCGGGGTCCAAACCCTCGTTTTCTCGGCTAAGCTTAGGGCGTCCATCCACTCACCCCTCGTCACCGAGCCTTGGGAAACATCCACCTCGTAGACATCCATAAATCCGGAAATTAAGGCATCCTCCAGCTCCGCTGCATCCGGCGTCCAGCCGAGTTCACGCTTTAGGGTTGTGACCTTCACCTTCACCCTTTTCAGGGTGCTTTTCAACACGTTTACGTCGCTGTGGATGAGCAGCGTTCCGTGGATGAGCATGGCATTCCTCTTTATGTAGGACGCCATTCCCGTGATTTTCCCACCGCTTACGTGGATGCTGTTTGGGGGTTCAAACCAAGCGTCTACGCCGAGCCTCGCCAACGCCTTTAAAAGCGCCTCCCCAGCTTGCCTGAAGGATTCCAGAACCCCGCTTGAGGGTAGGTCCGCCTTTCCGGCTACTATGGTCCAGTTGAGGTTTCCTAGGTCGTGGTAGACGGCTCCACCACCAGTGAACCTCCTCACAACCGAGACGCCGTGTCTCCTACAGGCGTCTAGGTTCACTTCCTCACTCAGCCTCTGGTGTCTACCGAGGACTACGGACCTCTCGTTCCTCCAGAGCCTGAGGGTGTTTGGTGAGAAGCCCCTCTCCACGGCTAGGAGTATGGAGTGGTCTAGGGCTACGTTTAGGTGTGGGTCTACGAACTCCGTTTTAAGGAGCCTCCAACTCCCAGCCCTGCATCTGCGGTGCGCCGCCATCCCTGTTTATTTTTAGCGGGGTGGAAATAAAGGGTGGCTGCCGAGTTTCATGGGGTGGGGTGCGTTTGAGGGCTGTGGTGGAGAAGCTGGAGCAGAAGGTCACCGTGATTCTGTTGGAGGGTGGGGCTGGGAGGTGGTGCTACGAAATAGAATGCGTTGCATACGGGAGGTTCAGGTGGCTTAGGGGGTATGGAGCCACGAGGATGCGCTACGAACCCAGCAACTTCTGGTGGGCCCCACCAATACAGAAGATGGAGGTGGAGCCAGCCCGCGGAGGCGGATACGCGGTCATGGCGTACTTCAAGCCGAACGCGATAAAGCCCGGGCAGCGCTTCCGACTCCACTTCGCGTTCGACCTAAATCCCACGTGGAACGCGGATGAGCTAAAGTTCTCGGAGAGGTTGCTCAACGACGCCAAGGTAACGCAGATGCGCTTCCTACTCCCACCCGGATACGAACTGGAAAAGTCAAACAGACCCCCAGACAGGGTTGTAGACGCGGGCTCCCCACTATTGATATGGGACATGACGGCGCCGAACACCGTCTACCAATTCGAATTCACGGTGAGACCCACCGGGTTAATCCTCTAAGCCTTCACTCCATAAGCGATGTATTCCGTCCACCACCTACCCTCGATTGGGTGGAATTTTATGTCTTTTAGGCCTAGTTTGCTTAGTTCCTTTTCCGTTTTCTCCTTTGTCCAGAATACGCCCCTCGTGAATGGCTCTGCGATGGCGAATTTTCCACCTTTCTTTAGGACTCTTATCATCTCTCTTAGTGCTTTCCTCCTCTCCTCGTCTTTCCTTATGGTGTGTATGACGAAGCTTGCGACTACCACGTCAAAATAGCCGTCTGGATACGGTATTTTCCTTGCATCCGCCGTCTCAAATCTCACGATGCCCTTCACTCCCTCAATCTCGGCGTTTCTCACGGCGTTTTCGGGCGTGTTTCCCGATAGTGCAAACCTGCTCCATATATCTATGCCGACCACCTCCCCACACCTAATCACCTTTGCGAACCCAACCGCCAGTAAACCCCTACCCGTTCCCACATCCAGCACCCTGTCCCCCTCCCTCGGCTGAATAATGCGTATGAACTCCTCCCTCAGGCGGAGCTTCTTCTCAAGGGTTGAGCTCCTCCATATACGGACTCCATGAACAATTAGGTAGACACCTATAGGAGCCAGCAGCAGTGTAGGTGGGAACCTCCTAAATAATAGGACTGATAAGACCGTGAATGTTGCACCAGCTAATATGGATGTGAATATCTCCCCAGCGGGTATTCCATAGTTGGGCTTCGCTTCATTCATCAAAGGAATTTTACAGGTTGCATCTGTATAAAAGCGTTTATGCCGTCTACGTCTATGGCAAAGTTTATATTGGTTGGTTGTTTATGTCGTTTAAGCCCTTAAGGCAGAGCCGACGCCAAGGGGGTTGTCGCGGTTCTGTTTTTCGGGCTTTAAGCTGGAAAGGGAGGTTGGATGGCCAAATGAAGATTTCGGAGCTGAGGGTTGGGATGCGGCGTGTAGACATCACCGCGAAGGTCACGGAGAAGGGCGAGGTTAGGGAGGTAACCTCCAGATACGACGGCTCAAGGCATAGGGTCGCAACTGCAGTTTTATCGGACGACTCGGGCTCCATAAAGCTCGCCCTATGGGACGAGAACATAGACAAGGTGGAGCCGGAGGACACGGTAAGAATAGAGAACGGTTACGTCACCACTTTTATGGGTGAACCGCAGCTCAACGTTGGGAGATACGGAACCCTCATGGTTGTAAAACCAGAGGAGTAGACGGGTCTACTCAATAGCCAACTCAGCAGCCTTCATTATAGCGTCTACGAAGTCGCTAGGCTTCATTCCCGGGGTTTGTACGCCGAACCTCTCGTAGAACTCCTCCACCCTTTTTTCGATTTCGCCCCTTTCTAGCGGAGCCCCTATGAGCGTCTCCTCGAGCTTCGGGTGGGCTGTCTCCGGTAGCATGAAGAAATCCCCTGATATGAGTATGTCCCTTATCTTGCCCTCGGCGACCTCCATGGTGACTCGTATGAGCTTTCTGGCTTTGTGGGACGCCTCAACCACCTTCACGCCAGCCATCACCTTCACAGCCCTGCCGAGGCTTGGATGCCGCATCTCAGGCATCCTCAGCCAATCCTCCGATAGGTGCCTAGGCTTCACCTCCTCCTCAAATATGCGCACCTCCTCCCTCGTTAGCTCCCCGGGCGCGAGCTTCATACCTATCTTCTCGTAGCCCTCCACGAGTAGCTCTTGGATTTTCTCCCTCGGCGGTATGTACCCCAGCTCACGCTTCAGGGATGTCACCCAATCCTTCATGCTCTTCGCCAGCTTATCCCTGAACTTCTCATCCGGGACCTTCAGCACCCTCGCCATCATGTCGTAGTTCATATCCAGTATGAC
>CAZKUI010000076.1:0-5637 GCA_964555905.1 uncultured Candidatus Bathyarchaeia archaeon
CGGTGTATTTGGGTTGTATGGTTGGGTTGGCAGGATACTCCGTGTAGACCTTACCACCAAAAAGATATCCACACAGGAATATGACGCGGACTTCGCCATCAAATTCATGGGTGGGAGGGGCTTCGCCGCGAAAATACTCTGGGATGAGGTTGGACCCGAGGTAGACCCCCTATCCCCAGCGAATAAACTCGTGGTCGCCGCGGGACCCCTAACGGGACTCCCGGGGCCAAGCCTCGGGAAGATCGTGGTGGCGGCTAAGAGCCCCCTAACTGGGGGGTATGGAGACGGGAACCTCGGAAGCGCCGCGGCGCCACACCTGCGGAAGGCGGGCTACGACGCCGTGGTAATTGAGGGACGGGCGGAAAAGCCCTCCTACCTCTACATAGAGGATGGAAAAGCCGAGGTGAAGGACGCCGAAGACCTATGGGGGCTAACAACCTTCGAGACGGAGAGAAAACTGAAAGAAATACATGGAAGGGGAACGGGGATTCTAGCTATAGGCCCGGGAGGGGAGAACCAAGTCCTCTACGCCAACATCATCTCTCAGGAGGGGAGGGCTGGAGGTAGACCGGGTATGGGAGCCGTGATGGGCTCGAAGAGGCTTAAGGCCATAGTCGTTAGGGGAACCAAGGACATACCACTAGCCGACCCAGAAACCTACGACAAAATCGCGAAGGAGTGCTACGAGGACATCCAATCCAAGCCCAACTACGAATTCTGGATAAGGCAGGGAACCATGGCCACGCTTGAGTGGTGCCAAGAGAACAGCGTCCTACCAACGTACAACTTCAGGGAGGGCGTCTTCGAGTACGCTAGGCTGATAGACGGGTACGCCATGGAGGCCATGAAGATAGAGCGTAGGGGGTGCCCCTACTGCAACATGAGGTGCGGAAACGTTGTGATAGACTCGGAGAGAATGGACTCGGAGCTGGACTACGAGAATGTCGCCATGTTCGGCTCCAACATAGGGCTCGGACACCTCGGAAAGGTCGCCGTGCTAAACCGGCTTGCAGACGAGTACGGCATAGACTCCATATCCCTAGGGAACACGCTGGGCTTCGCGATGGAGGCCACCGAGAAGGGCCTCCTAAAGGACGGCGTGGAGTGGGGGGACTTCAAGAGGGTTAAGGAACTCGTGGAGGATGTCGCTTACCGCCGGGGTCTAGGCGACGCGCTCGCCCAGGGGGTTATGAGGCTCTCCGAGAAGCTCGGGGGAGGCTCGGAGAGGTGGGCCATCCACGTGAAGGGGCTGGAGGTCTCAGCCTACGACTGCCACGCGGCGCCAGCCATGGCGCTGGCGTTCGGGACGTCGCCAATCGGAGCCCACCACAAGGACGCGTGGGTCATATCGTGGGAGGTGAGGACGGACCGCCTCGGATACACGGAGGCCAAGGTAGACAAGGTGATAGAGTTCCAGAGGATAAGAGGCGGCATGTTTGAGACCCTCGTCTCCTGCAGGCTCCCATGGATAGAGCTGGGCTTCAGCCTAGAGTGGTATCCGAAGCTGTTTAAGGCCGCCACGGGGGTCTCCGTCAGCCTTGACGAATTATTCACTGTAGGCGACCGGGTATACTCCCTGATGAGGGCTTATTGGGTGAGGGAGTGGGGAGGCAAGTGGAGCAGGAGCATGGACTATCCGCCAGCCCGGTGGTTTGAGGAGCCGCTGACCAAGGGGCCCTTCAAGGGTGCCACGCTGAAGCGTGAGGGGTACGACCAGCTTCTGAGCAGGTACTACGAGAAGAGGGGGTGGGATGAGAGGGGCATACCGCGGCGAAGCACCCTAGAAAAGCTGGGGCTTGGGGATGTCGCCGACCAACTTCAGAAATACACCCCATTAACTCCATGACCGAAGTAAGACTACTAGGCTACATAGCCGAACTCCTAGGATACAGGAGAAAGCAACTACAACTAGAAGAGCCAACCGAATTAGGTGACATCCTGAAATTCCCAGAAAACGTGGACCCAGAACGCATAATCATCCTAGTGAATGGAAAACCAGCCACGTTAAAGCACGCGGTGGAAGATGGGGATTATGTGGTGGTGATGCCGGTAATCGGCGGGGGCTAACCCGAACTTCATTCCCAACACCATTTTTGCCATTTTTCATCCGCACAGAATGCTCTTCAGTAATTCTAGGTCTATGTTCCCCCCGCTAACTATGACCACCGTCTTGCGATTCGCAAATCTCCCCTTATACCTCAGCAGGGCTGCCAACCCAACGGCGCCCGAGCCCTCCGCGACTTGGTGGTGGTGCTCCAAAAATAGCCTAATTGCTTCCTTTATTTCGTCCTCGCCTACGAGCAATATCTCATCCACGTATTCCCTGACTATGTCAAACGTTATGGAGCCGTCTTCTATTCCGCCATGTAGACCCTCGGCGATGGACTCCCCGAGATTCTCCACTTTGATTATCTTTCCAGCCTTGATGCACTCATACATGACGGGCGACGCAGACGATTGAACGCCGATTACCCCAATCTCCGGGTTTATGGACTTAGCCGCAATTGCAACCCCGGATATTAAGCCTCCGCCGCCGACCGGCGCGATAATTACGTCGGCATCCGGTAGCTCCTCTAATATTTCAAGTCCTATCGTCCCCTGCCCCGCTATGACATCCACATCGTTGTATGGGGAAACGTAGACCATGCCGGCTTCCCTCTCGAACTCGCGTGCCTTCGCCTCAGCCTCGTCGTAGTAGTCGCCGTGCACCATCAGCTCCACCCCATAGCTTTTAATCGCGTCTATCTTAACCTTCGGCGTGTTTTTCGGGACGATTATTAACGCCTTGATTCCGAGCATCCTCGCCGCATAGGCGACTCCCTGAGCGTGGTTCCCGGAGGATGCGGTGACTACGCCCCTCCTTCTCTCTTCATCCGTCAGTTTGAGCATCTTATATAGTGCACCCCGAATCTTGAAGGCGCCGGTCACCTGAAGGTTCTCCAACTTCAGGTAGACGTCGCCACCAGCAACCTCGCTGAAGAATTGGGAGTAGATCAGCGGTGTTTTCCTGACCACACCGCCGATTCTCCTCCGGGCATCCCTTATCTCGCCTATGCCTAGATACCTTGAAGCCACCCTAATGACCCAAAATCATACTTAAGACCCATGAAAATAAAAAATTAGCCTCCAATCTCGTGGGAATGTAGACCCCTAAGTCTTCATTAACCGGACGGGTTGATGACCTAATTAGAAATTTTTAAATAACCACCTCATTAATGACGTGATGGGCTTTAATGGCTGCAGGGCTGCTGATTTGGTGTGGCTGCACCTACAGGGAGAAACTCCCCCAAGAGTTGAGCTGCTTTTTGCGTTTGCTGGAGAAGTTGGACGTCAACTTCAGCCTGCTAGAGGAGGAGGGTTGCTGCGGGTTTCCCCTTATCCTATCTGGGTGTTGGTCTGAGGCGCGTAGTAGGGCGGGTGAAGTCGTAGACAGGTTGAAGGGGTACTCCACGGTTGTAGCGCCGTGCCCCGCATGCTTCAGAATGTTCCGCGAGTTCTACCCAAAACTCGGCTTTAAAACCCCGGAGGTCCTCCACTCAACCCAATTCCTCCACGCCCTGCTCCAGAACGGCGTCCTATCCACAGATAGGCTTAAGCAGGTCCGGATGAAGGTTATGTACCACGACCCCTGCGAGCTGGGGAGGCACTCGGGGGTCTACGAGGAGCCGCGGGAGCTGCTGTCGGCGGTTCCGGGCGTCACCTTCTACGAACCCAGATTTACTAGGGAGAGAGCCGCCTGCTGTGGTGGCGGGGGCTTACTCCCACTATACTTCCCAACCCTATCGGTTATGGTGGCGTCGAGGAAACTACTGAAGGAGGACGAAATCCCAAGCGACCTAGACGCCATAGTCACCTCCTGCCCCCAGTGCATCCTAAACCTGAGGCGGGGCGTGGAATGGATTGGTAATGAGAAGCCGCTGAACGTTAAAGTTCTCAGCGTCTCTCAACTGTTAGAGAGAGCCTTGAGGTGAGCCCCCATGAGGCGTGACGTAGACGGGGTCTTCCGCAACTACCTAGACGAGCTTTGGGAAGCCACCCAGAACGAGTTCATACAGTTGGCCCTGACGAGGGCCGTGGAGTCCTACAGGAGGAACAGGGACTCAGCCTTTCAACTCTACCCGCACGTGAAGGAAAAGGCTAAACAACTGAGGAAGGTGAAGGAATACTCCATCCTCCACATGGAGGAGCTAGCCAAGGAAGTTAAAGACAGGGTTGAGGACCTAAAGGGAAGCTGCTTCATCGCCAGAACCCCGGAGGACGCAATTAAATACATCGCGAGCTTGGTGAAGGATGGGGACATAATCGTTAAGTCTAAGAGCATAACCAGCGAGGAGCTACACCTCAACCAGAGGCTCGAGGAGATGGGTTGCAGGGTCTACGAAACGGACCTAGGGGAGTTTATAATTCAGCAACTCGGGAGCAAACCCATGCATATATTGTCGCCAGCCATACACATCCCAAGGGAGAAGGTGGCTGAACTACTGAGCAACCTCCTAAACAAACCAGTTCCACCCCACATACCAACCCTCGTGGCGGAGGTTAGGAGCTACCTACGCAGGATGTACTTCAAGGCGGACGTCGGCATAAGCGGGGCCAACGCCATCGCGGCGGAGACGGGGACGACGTTCCTCATTGAGAACGAGGGGAACATACGGCTCGCGACCGGGCTTCCGAGGGTGCACATCGTCGTCGCGGGGATGGAGAAGGTAGTCCCCACCCTCCAAGACGGCATGCTCGTGGTGGAGGTGGCCAGCAGATACGCCAACTACAAGGCGCCCTCCTACGTGAGCCTCATCAGCGGCCCAAGCAAGACAGGCGACATAGAGAAGCAAATCACATACGGCGCACACGGACCCCAAGAGTACCACGTAGTCCTATTGGATAACCATAGAACCGAGATGGCGCGCGACCCCGTCTACCGCCAGGCCCTCTACTGCCTCAGGTGTGGAGGTTGCCTCTACGAGTGCACCATATACCCCCTAACAGCCGGCTACTTCGGCTACCTATACATGGGGGGCATAGGCGCGATCCTCACGCGCTTCCTAATCGGCGGCCCGGAAAACGCCGCACCCATAGCCTACACCTGCACCCTATGCGGAAGATGCAAAATCCACTGCCCAATGGAAATAGACGTTCCAAAAATGATATTGAAACTCCGAGAGGAACTAGCCCAACTCGGCCTAGCCCCATCTTGGGTGGTACGTGGGGTCGAAGAGATAATCCACAAAAAATCCACTTAGGCTTAAATTGCCCCAAAATTTAAAGCAGGCGAGTCGACGATGCAAACCGACCGGGAGGACCCGGCACCCCCTCCAAACCGGCCTTAGAGTCGACCATGGAGGATGCGTTTAAGTTAAGTACCTTTGAGAAAGCTTTTTAGAAAGCTGAGATTCAATTCAATCTTGGCGGCCGTAGTCTAGCCTGGCCTAGGACATCGGCCTGCCACGCCGACGACCCGGGTTCAAATCCCGGCGGCCGCACCAAAAACGACGCATTCCGGGCTTCTTTTGCCGGGGCTTCATTTTGGGCGGCTGCGTCGTAGAGGGCTTGGATACAAACCGCCTTAACGTCTATGTTGGCGACTTGGAGTGACCCAGCTAAATCGGCTGGAATTCTGAAGGTGATCTTGTTCCCGTC
>CAZKUI010000077.1:0-5417 GCA_964555905.1 uncultured Candidatus Bathyarchaeia archaeon
GATGTAGGGTGCAACTCTGCGCTCCGCAACCCTGAACGTCGCGAGCGCCTGGGTGCCCCTCCTCAGCGACACCGAACCAACCCAGCCCATAACCCCGAGGTACATAACCTTGATGCACGCCTCCACGAGTGGCCCCAACGCCTCCCCGAATATGTCCTCCAGAGCCCCAGTCAGCTCGCCGAAGGTAGGAGTCATGAGAAGGAAGATGAAGGCGCTGAGGAACGTGAATATCAGCAGACCCATACCGACAAACAGCAAGACTATGCACACAGTTCTGGTTATCTCAGGCATCTCAATCTCCAACCGGATAAGATGAAGTGTCTCTATTAAAAATTTTGTTTATAACCACCCAAACAGTTTAAAAACTCCCCCATCCATTTTTTCCGAGTTAATGGCGAGAACCCGGGGACGACCCCCGAAAAATTTAATATGGCGAATACGTCGCAAAAAGGTAGCCGAATAAAGTTGATCGGGCATGCTGTTACATTTGCACTCCTAAAATTCTTCGCAGCAGGGATAAAACAAAATATAGGATGATGTTAGTTTATTTAAGAGGGGTGTTGCGGGTTAAGTACGCGTTGGCGCTGTGCGTGTTCGTGGCGTTTGCGTCAGCCCTCCCCACGGCCCGCGTGGCTGGCTTCGTGGGGTCTGCGGGCCCCGTCTACGAGTTGGAGGTTAAGCCCGTCGCCCTCGTCTACTCACCCGGGGATTTTGAGCGTGAACCGTGGGAAACCCACTACGCATTCATGACCGCCCAGTACAACCTGATTCTCGCCGGAATCCCATACGACGTGGTTACCGAGGATGAACTCGTGGAATCCGGGTCTCTAGACGCCTACTCATGCCTAATATTCCCATACCACCGCTGGGTGGGTAGAAAATTCTCGGAGTGGATTCTGAAGATACTCCCAGACTGGGTGGGGGAGGGCGGCTCCATCATATGCATGGGAATCCCAGCGGAGATAGGGGAAGCTGGAATCCCCGTGTTTATGGACATCTGGCTGGATTTTTACAGGGAGGTCTTCAGGGCCGAGCTTGGAGGCTCAAGGGAATTACCTAATTGCTCCATAATCGTAGCGGCTGAACACCCAATAACACGCGACTACCCCGTGGGGTACGAGGTGCCAATCCCGAGCAGGTACTACGACTACCTAAACGCGAGCTTCTACGGAAGAACGGAAACCCTACTACGCACAAACCTCGGAGATGTGGTGGCAGTCGCATCTGAATACAGGCGTGGAAGAGGCGTACTCTTCTCCCTATCCGGATATAACGAATACTTCCAAAGAACCAAGATTCTACTAAGAGCGATTCAATGGGCCGTCTACGGAGGCCACACCCCCGTAGGCATCGGCATCACATCCGGCAGGCTCTCATGGATTCTGAACATAGACGCAGACTGGACGGCGGACACGGAAAACACGAGATGGGCGCTGAGGTGGCTCCTAGAAGTGTCCGAGAGGCGGTGCTTCCCATTCTCATGGGCACTCATCACGGGAACATACAGCGACTACGAAAACCCGATAGACTGGAAGGCCCTAAAGCCGACGCTTGAGGCGGCTGAGGAGGCAGGCGTGGAAATCGCCAGCCACACGGTTCATCACCCCATCTGGACCCAGATAGACAGCGAAGGGGCACGCAGGGAGATAATCCAGAGCCGCAGGGACATAGAGGGGAACCTCACGGAGGTCTGGAGCCTGCAAGTGCCGGACGGAAAACTGCCCCTCGAATACTACCCACACGTGAGGGAGGCGGGATACCGCTACTTCATCCAGACGTTCGCCGCCCCCTACCTACACATGCTCGGGATTCAACCCCTCCCAGACGGCTCGGAGGTGATGGTGCTATGGAGGAGCACGTGCTCGGACTTCTACTACTTCGACTTCGCGGGTTGCAGCCCAGCGGACGCCCTAAGCATGGAGGTGAGAAACTTCGACGAGTTTTACGACTTGGGCCACTCAGCCCCGTACATACTCCTCTGGCACGACTACTCCCTCGTCAACGAGACGAGGAGGGAGGTCTTCCTCAAGGTCTTGGAGTACGAGTACTGGAATAGAACGGATGTCTTCCCACTGACGCCGAAGGAGTTCTTTTGCAGGTTCAGGGCTTGGAGGAAGCTCAGGTTTACCGTGTCCTATCTGGAGGATGGGCTCGTGGTTCAGCTGGACGCTAGGGGGCTGAACAAAGAGGATGTGCCCTACACCTCAGCCATGTGCATACGCGTAGACGGGGATGAGAAGCTGGGTCGCGTCTACCTCTCCGGCGAGCTCTACCCCCTCTTCTCGGACGACCGGGTGATACTACCCGAGCTAAAGCGGGGGGTCTACGAATTCCGGCTGGTCTACGGCGAGGCCGGCACCCCGCAAATCACGCACATCACCTCCTGCAGAATCCACTCGGCGAGGGTTGATGGAAGCCGCATCCTACTGAACGTTTCACGGCTCGGGGATAACCGCGTCAGAATCTTCCTGAAAGGTGAGGGGGTCGTGGTGAATGGGGTGCCAGCGAAGTTTAAGATGGAAGGCGGCGGCCTCTCAGCCTGCGTAACCATAGAACGGGTGGAGCTTCCACCCTTAGAGGTGAGGTTACCCTCATACTTCACGATTTACCTCTTCCTAGGTTTGGCGTTGACGGCGGCGTTCTCCGTCTTCGTGCTTCTCCGCCTCCTAAAGTCGTATTACGGCGGCTCGTAGTAGCCTATCCTGTCAAGCTTTAGGGTTCCCACGTAGGGTATGTACCCCCTCTTCCTAGCCTTCTTGAAGAAGTTGCGTATCTCGCTGGGCACCGTAACGTAGTCTATGACTAGAACCAACTTGCCCATCTCCACCACCCTGTCTAGGTAACGCAGCGCCCAGGCCACCTCCGCTTCACGTCTGGGTCTGTCGTATATGTACCAGAGGCTCTCCATGCCCAACCCGTCTACGGCTTCCGCAAACCTCGTGTCTACGATTAGCTCGGGGCAGTTCTGCGGAATTACGATGAAATTTGGGTTTTTGCTTTTCGCGTACTTGGATAGGGCGGCGACGAGTTCTATCATCATCTCCCTAGCGTGCCACACGCCGCGGGCCTCCCATTCCCTATATGCATCCACAACGTCTAGGTAGACCCCGTCGTACCCGCGTTGGATTATCCCATCTAGGCGGCTTCTTAGGATTTCACACCACTCCCTACGCCAGAACTTCACCAAGTGGCTTCCAGGCCACATGGGGTCGGGCTCCGCAAGCCAGTCTGGGGGCGCCTCCCTCCACTCCTCACGCCAGTATTCCCTCCACTCCTCAGCCGCCCCAACGCTCATGTACGCCAAGACAACCTTCCCGCCCAACTTCAGGGCTTCAACCTGCTCTCGGGTGAGCTTGGAGTCATCGGGGTCTACGACGAGCAGGCTTACATCCAAGCCTAGGAGCTCCATGAAGTCAGCCCCTTGGAGCTGGCAAGCCCACGTTTCTACCCGCCTTCCATCGGGCAGGACGCCCCGCCCCCTACGGGTTGGCGTATGCTCCATCACCGTGAGAGCCGTCACAATCCCTAATAACGCTAAAAATCCTAGGTTCTGCACGCTTATTAACTATGGGTAAGTATGGAATAGGATTTGTGAACTCCGCATCCCTACCCATCTTTCTTATGTAAAGTGCATTCCACTACGGGTTTCCTACCCAGCTCGAACTCGCTGGCCGTGTAAAGCCCCTTACCCAGCTCCCTCGCCAACCTCCAAACGTCCTCGGTCCTTTCCCTGAACCTCGGCTCCCTAGGTAGATGGTGGTCCCATATCATCACCCTAAAATCGACCTTCTCCACGATTCTCTTTGCATTCTCTAGAACCCTCCTAAAGTTGATTAGGTTCAGCGTGTAGCCGAGCATGTAGGTCATCGGTCCATCAAGTAGTAGGTAGGTGGGGTTTTCCTTTATCAACCAATCAGCGTAGTCCTCGATTATTGGGCCGTTAAGGTCGGATGAATGGATCAGTTTTTCGCCTCCGTACTCAATTATAGTCGAGAAAACCCAACCAACCCTTGAGTATTCTATTCCGTGGAACAGTGGGTGGGTGAACCTCAACCTCGTCTTCCCAAACCTGAACTCCCTACCCTCGGGATAGACGATTTGGCAATTATCGAGTTTGGCTTCAGGTATTACTTTGAAGTCCCTCCATCTCCTCGCCCTCCTTTCGAACCACTCCCTCCCCTTTCTCAAAACCTCAATCCTCCTCGGCTGATAATCTCCAAAGTCCCTGCCCACCGATTTCAATTTGAGCGCCGGGTCCTCAAACTCCTTCTTAACGGGTCTTTGAAATCTTATGCCTTCTCCAAATTTATTCCATATCCTTGAGTAAAAATCCAGCGCCCTTCTCCTTTGAGAGTCGTTTATGTACTCGTTTGGGTTTTTTGCGAACAGGATTTTCCCCTCATAAATCTTCAACTCCCTCGGCAGGAAGTGGTCCCAGTGGTAGTGGGAGATCACCAAGCAATCGGCTGATTTGCTCTCCCTTATTATTCTGCTTCTCCCCCTTGCAACCCAGTACAACTTCTTCGTATGGCTTGCCGGGAAAGACGGATGCATAATCGCGATTCCGGGGTCTATCAATATCTTAAGGTCGGGTGTTTCAACTAGGGTGCAGGAGCTTTTCGCTCCAAATGAATCGAACCAAACGAGCTTGAACCTTATCTTTTTCATGTTCTCATTTAATTTCGTCTGACGTTTCTATTCATGGTTTGTGCGTTTTATCGGCTCTTTGGAGGGGTTATTTTGAGTTCATTCCGATGGATTTTTCGTATATGTAGATTCCGTCTAGGAAGACGCGGATATCTTTACCCTTAATCTTTGTCGCCTGTTCTATGTTTGCGGCTGTTTGCCCCACCTCCTCTATGTCTATCCCTTGGACGATTACGTCGTCTTTCTCCACCCGAACCTTGGCGTTCCCCACGATTTTGGCTGTGCGCACGCCTCTCTCCCCGGTGAAGTTCTTTATGAGGACTTTGTCCCCGTCTACCTCCACGGATATTGGGAAGTGGGAGTAGACGATTTTCAGCTTGTAGGTGAAGCCCTTCGTCACCCCGGTAATCATGTTCTTGATGTGGGAGGCCACGGTCCCCACGACAGCCTTCTCCCTCTTTCTGGGCCAGTTGGCCTCCACGACCACCTGTTTGTCCTCCAGCCTGATGGAGATTGGGGCGTGGGAGAAGTCCTTTGTGAGTTCCCCGAGTTCACCCCTAACAGTAACTACACGACCGTCTACCTCGACCTCCACGCCCTCCGGAATCTCAACCGTCCTAACCTCGCGGTAGGCGGGCATCTCCTACCCCATCCACCCTCATCAACTAGTTGAAGAACGGGGATTTAAGGTAAAAACGTTATGGCGGGGAGAGCTTTATTTCCATGCAGACGCACTAGATTTTGGTGTTCCCGCTTGGATGCGGATGTAG
>CAZKUI010000078.1:0-5358 GCA_964555905.1 uncultured Candidatus Bathyarchaeia archaeon
GCTCCAGCCTGCTTAGGATATCCTCCTTCGCCTTTCTCGCCATCTCCATCACCTCCTCCGCGTTCACCGTTTTGACCTCGCGGTTCTCCATGACTATCTCCCCGTCTACGATAACGGTCTCCACGTCTGATGGTTTCGCCGCGTAAACTAGGTGGCTCTCCTCGTGGTATAGTGGGGTCAGGTGGGGCTTGCGGAAGCTTAGTATAACGATGTCCGCCCTCTTCCCCACCTCGATGGAGCCTATTGCGTCTTCCCACAGTAGGGCGCGGGCGCCATCTATGGTTGCCATGCGGAGGACTCGGCTGGCTGATAGCACCGTGGGGTCCCCGGATACTCCCTTATGGAGGAGCGCCGCCACCTTCATGGTCTCAAACATGTCCGCCGAGTTGTTGGAGCACGGCCCGTCGGTCCCCAGCGCCACGGTCACCCCCGCCTCTAGGAGTTTGGGGACCGGGCTTATTCCGGATGCGAGCTTGAGGTTTGAAACGGGGTTGTGCACCACCTTCACACCCCGGGACGCCAAGGCTTTGATGTCTCCTTCGGTGAGGTGGACGCAGTGCGCCGCCACCACGTCGCTCCCCAGAACCCCCAAGCCGTCTAGGTACTCCACCACGCCGCCCTCCAACCTCACCCCGAATGCCTCCTCCACCCTCTTGGCTTCATCCGCCGTCTCCGCTAGGTGTATATGCAACGTGATTGGGGCTTCACCCTCGTAGCGTTCGTTCAGCTCGTCGGCTACAGCCCTGAGCTCCTTCATGTACTCGGGGTCTACGGTGTAGGGGGCGTGGGGGTCTACGCTCACCCTAATGCGGCCCCCAGCCCCGCCATGCCAACGCTGCGCCAAGGATTGGATGGCGCTGAGGTCTTCGTCCTTCCTCCAGGAGAAGCATACGTGCCCCACCACACCCCTGAGGCCTGCATCCGCCAGCGCCCTAGCCTCGTTCCAGTCATCAGCGTAGTGGTACATGGTGTTGATGGTGGTGACGCCGCCCATGAGGGACTCGAGCGCCGTGAGGAGCGCCCCCACGTATATGTCCCGGCCCGTGAGCTTACTCTCAAGCGGCCAAATCCACTCCTCAAGCCAAACCTTCAGGGGGTAGTCATCCGCGTACCCGCGTAGGAGCCCCATGGCGATGTGCTGGTGAGCGTTAACCAACCCGGGAATAACCACGCAATTCCGGGCGTCCAAACGCTCATACCGGGGATACCTCCCAACCAGCTCGCTCGCCTTACCCACATCAACAATCCTGCCGCCCTCCACCACAACAGCCCCATCCCGTATAACACCCATAGGCCCCATGGTCACGATAGAACCGCCGAGGATGAGTAGCTCCAAACCCCCCACCAACCTAAACGGTAAACGCGGAAGACATTAAAGAATTAATGCTAGGCTACAGGTACTTCCCCATCGATGTCATTATCAACGTTACATACCGCCTCACCTTCTCATAGACATCCTCCGAATAACCTCTAGTGAACGCCTCCGAGGGGGGTATCCCCTCCCCTTTCATACCCATAGAAGGCGGGCCCCCTCACCGCAGCTAGTTCCGCCATAAGCTCCGCTATCTGCTGGACGTGGCTTCTTAACTCCTCTGGGATTTTCTCCACGTTTTCAAGTAAAACGTCGCTCACATCATGCTCCCTTGGGTACTCCACGGCTATAAGCCTCAGGAGAGCCTTAACCGCCAATTCTAGCGCCTCCTGAGACCTTCTCACAGCTCCGGGTGGGTCGTCCTCCTCCAAGGCGAGAGCCGCCTCCCTGAGACAGCGCTTAGCCCGCATCACGTAGTCTCTCGCCATCTCCTTATTTCTCATATCCGAACTTCCTCTCCAATTTTTATGTCTGGCTTGAGAATCCAGTATCTTCCTTTCTTCCCCCTGACTCTCTTTGCGCCGAGGGCCTTCAACCTCTCTCTTAGTTTGTTTAGGGTTTCTTTGAGGATGTTCCCTTTGTCGTATATTATGATGCCATCCTCCACGATGTCTAGGAGGATTGGAGGGTGGCCTCTTAGCTCCTCAGGGGTTAGGTAAATTTCTGAGATTGTGCATGGTTTTCCAGCTTCCCTAAGCCTTCTGTAGGATTCGCACTTCTTAAGCTTCATTCGTACTTGATTGGCCTTCCTATACCTCATCCCAATACCCCTCGGTAGGTTCTCCACGACGACGAGCACGTCTACGTCGCTCCCCTCCACCGCTTCCCCGCGAGCCACACTCCCGAAGAGG
The DNA here is from genome assembly GCA_964555905.1 of uncultured Candidatus Bathyarchaeia archaeon. GTDB lineage: Archaea > Thermoproteota > Bathyarchaeia > EX4484-135 > B24-G1 > CAZKUI01. The sequence goes on from CAZKUI010000078.1 coordinate 2,224, forward strand.
CAGACTGAGCGTAACCTCTCCCCATAAAGCTTGAAAAGCTCGGAGGTGAATTCCTCCAGAAGCGCCATGTAATCCCCGTCTACGCCGAACTTCACGCGGCTCAAACCGTCTACCTCGGTAATTTAGACGCCACCCGGGCTACATTAACGTTTTCTGGATGCGGGAAACCCTTATAGAGGTGGGGTATACCATGCAGGGTGATTGAAATGAGGCTGAGCGACGTTTCAAGCCGGGTCTTGAGGTGTTGGACTTACTTTAGGCGGGGGCATAGCGTCTACTTGGTATTCCTAATGAGCTTCCTGAACTTCATCGTCATCCAATACCGATTAGTGGTGGAGAACATACCGATTTTATACAAGACTTTACCGAGACTGTGGATTTTCACAATCATACTCCTCGCCACATACATACCCATCGCCACCCTCATCGGATGGCTGGACTACAAGAAGGGAAGCGTCCCGACAGATAGCGCACTAGGCGCCAGGGCCAGTCCGTGGGTTAGAGATTTAGCCAAGGCGTTAATGCTGATAGCTGATGGAAAAAGCGAGGAGGCGAAGAAGATACTGGAGAAGTGGGCTGAGTAATTTACGCAGTTAATTCCTCATCTTCTTAAATACCCGTTGAAATAAGCCTAGGTGGAGGGAAACCTCTTGGACGGGTTAAACATCAGAAGGTTAGAGGAATACCTATCAACCGTCTACGGAGCACCCGTCAGGGTTACACGCATCGGGGAACTCGGAAAAGAGGCGAAGGAAGTGAAGGAAGAACTCAAGGGCTTCGGCTACGGAACCCCATACCTCATCGAGTTCAACGTAGACGGGAGGAGAATGAACGCGGTTCTCTCGACAATTCGGCCTGGGGGCTTCGGTCACGAACACTTCTCCGACAGGGCATCCATACTTCTGTGGCAGCACTCCACGTTCAATAAGCTCCCGAGGCACGTGCGCTCCTTGGATGTTGGAGCCTTCACGAGGGATGGGCGCATGAAGTCCCTAGGTGACTGCGTTGAGTTCTTCATACTCACTGAGAAGGTGGAGGGAATCCTATACCACAGGGACCTAGACAGGATCAAGGCGGAGAGCCGCTTGACATCGCTGGATAAGGAGAGGTGCGTGGCGTTATCCGACTACTTGGTGGAGATTCACAGCCTAAAGAGGGATGCACCCGGGCTTTACATACGCCGCATCAGGGAGCTGGTGGGGCACGGGGAGTGCATCATGGGGCTAACCGACAGCTACCCAACGGGCCTAAGCTACGCCGATGAGGAGTTCTTCTGCTGGTTTGAGAAAAAGTGCATAGAGTGGAGGTGGAGGCTGAAGCGCAAGGCGCACCGCCTAAGCCAAGTCCACGGGGACTACCACCCATGGAACATCCTATTCAGGGAGGGAACCGACTTCACGGTGCTAGACAGAAGCCGGGGCGAGTGGGGGGAACCCGCCGACGACGTGACAGCCATGACCATAAACTACATCTTCTACGCACTACAATCAAAGGGGAGGCTTGAAGGCCCATTCCAAGAACTCTTCAACCTATTCTGGAGAAACTACCTAGAAAAAACAGGAGACGAGGAGATGTTAGAGGTGGTTCAGCCATTCTACGCGTGGAGAAGCCTAGTGATTGCGTCCCCCATATGGTACCCAAGCCTCCCCCTAGATGTGCGTGTGAAAATATTTAACTTCGCTAAGAACGTGCTTGAGGTGGAGAGATTCAGCCCGGAAGACGTGAACTCCTACATTGAGGGTTAACGCCATGAGGGTGAAGCCGGGTTGGGCGGTTTGGATAACGGGTCTACCGTCCAGTGGGAAGTCAACCACCGCTAAGGCGCTCGCAAGGAAGCTTGAGGAGAGGGGAATCCACGTTCAAATTTTGGAGTCCGACGAATTGAGGAAGGTTTTAACGCCCAACCCCACCTACACCGACGAGGAGCGGGAATTCTTCTACAACGCCATGGTCTACATAGGGAAGCTACTAACGAAGAACGGCGTGAACGTCATCTTTGACGCCACCGCAAACCGAAGGAAATACCGAGACAGGGCACGACGAGAGATAGGGAGGTTCATAGAGGTCTACGTGAGGTGCCCCATCGAAGTCTGCATGAAGCGGGATGCAAAGGGCATATACCGAATGGCCATGGAGGGCAAAGCCACCACCGTGCCGGGAATACAGGCTGTCTACGAGGAACCGGAAAACCCAGAGGTGATAGTGGACTCGGATAAGCTAAACCCGGATGAGAGAGCCGAGCGGATCATGGAAACTATATTAAGAGTGTTCCCGGAGTGTAATGTTCAGTGAAAACGATATGGATTGGATGGCTCTGATAGAGGAACTAGCGAATGAAGCCCTAGAGAAGGTCACTCCCCTGCTCTTAACCCCGGAGAACATAGAAAAAGATGCGAAATCCATTAAGGAAAAGGGATTAAGGGTGGATAAGGCATCCGAGCTTGCCATACTGGAGGGACTGAAGAGAAGGAGGATACCCTGCACACTCGTGAGCGAGGATATAGGCATGGTGAGGGTTGAGGGTGGCTCCGACATCCACATCGTGGTAGACCCCATAGACGGAACAACGAACGCCTCTAGGGGAATACCGTACTCAGCCATATCCATCGCCGTCTCAGACAAGCCAAAATTAAGCGGGGTCTTCGCCGGAATCGTCCTAAACGTGTTCACAGGAGAGAAGTTCGCCGCCGAGAGGGGATGCGGAGCGTACAGGGGAAAAACTAGGATAAGGACATCTAAGGTTAAAGAGCTTAAAGACGCCGTCGTCAGCATGGACTTAAGCAAACGAGCATTCCACATGGAATGGGCGCTACAAATAGCCCGGCGGGTCTCCGGCGTGAGGCACCTAGGCTCCGCGTCAATAGAGCTTTCATACGTCGCGATGGGAAGGATGGACGCACACGTAGACCTAAGATGGGTGATTAGACCGGTAGACGTGGCAGCCGGAATACTCATCCTAAGGGAGGCGGGCGGCGCCGTCTACACTCAAGGGGGAACAGGCCAAGACGTAGACCTGAAGCCCGGGGAGAGAATGGTAATCGTGGGAGCCGCAAACCAACAACTCCTAGAGGAGATATTCAGCACAGTCAGCATACCACCCCCACCAAAGAACACTACGGATACTGGCCCGTAGGA
>CAZKUI010000079.1:0-5316 GCA_964555905.1 uncultured Candidatus Bathyarchaeia archaeon
GCCCCAGTTTCCCGGGGTTATCCCCGTCCCGAGGGTAGGTTAGCCACGTGTTACTGAGCCGTGCGCCGCGCCCAGCCATGGCCCTGGGCGCCGACTTGCATGTCTTAGTCCCACCCCGATAGCAGTGGGGTCCGGCAGGATCAACCGGAGTTTCCCGGCCGCAAGGCCTGGGAATTGGCGGACTGGCTGATTTCGGGGGTGGCACCAAGCCCATCTCGGACCTGAGCGTGCGTTCTCAGGTCCACATTACTGTCGCCGTAACCGGAGGTCAAGCTTTCATCCGGGGGCGCACCGCCCCGGTCCGCTTGACGCCGCCGCTTAGCTACGGCATCTAGTTATATAGAGGAACTAGAGATATAAGCGTTACTTCTCCCAAAAAGCCCGGGAGATGGGTACCCGCATCGGGTAAAGGCTTTAAATGAGTTTCACCATCTAACGTCTATCGGAAGGGCCGGTAGCTCAGCCTGGTCGGAGCGTTCGGCTGATAACCGAAAGGTCGTGGGTTCAAATCCCACCCGGCCCACCAGAACGTAGACCTTTCAAGCCGAGCCTTTAGCCTTAAGAGTGCCTCTGTTGCAAAATTATCGGCAGTTTATCCGAATCTGCCGTTAATGTAGTCGCGTGTGAGCGGGTTCTTCGGGTTCTTGAAGACCTGCTCAGTCTCTCCATACTCCGCTATCCTCCCCATGTATAGGAAGGCTGTGTAGTCGGAGACCCTCATCGCTTGGTGCATGTTATGGGTGACTATGACCACTGTTATGGTGGTCTTAAGGGCTCTTATTACCTCCTCGATTTTCCTCGTGGTCGTTGGGTCTAGCGCCGAGCAAGGTTCGTCCATGAGTAGGACCTCAGGCTTGACCGCTAGTGCTCTGGCGATGCACAGCCTTTGCTGTTGCCCCACTGATAGGTTGAAGGCTGAGTCGTTTAGCCTGTCGTGCACCTCATCCCAGAGGCCGACTGCTTGAAGCGACTTCTTAACGATTCTGTCCAACTTCTTCTTATCTCTCACCCCATGGATGCGTGGGCCGTAGGCGACATTCTCGTAGATGGACTTCGGTAGTGGGTTAGGCTTCTGAAACACCATCCCGACCCTTCTCCTGATGTCAGTAACGTCTACATCATGATTATAGATGTCCTCCCCATCAAGCAGCACTCTGCCCTCAACACGTGCGCCATCAATCAGCTCTATGAGGCGATTCAACGTCATGAGGAGGGTAGACTTTCCACAACCTGATGGACCAATTAAGGCGGTTACCTGATTCTCCAAAATCTTTAGGTCTACATCCTTTAGGACGTGGTTATCTCCATACCACACATTTAGATTTTGTATTTCCATCTTATACTCCAATCCGCCCCCACCTCCTGCGATAGTAGACTCTTATGGCGTAGGCTATCGTATTCAGCAGCACCACCACTACCAGTAGAACAAGGCAGGCTGCGGAAGCCAGCGCCAACGCCCTCTCTGGGTCTGGCTGTGTCATTAATACTAGCCATATGTAGGTGGCTAGGGCTACCGTGGGTTCGAGGGGGCTTTTGGGTAGGGGTGCTAGGACAGGTGAGCATACGAAGAGTATGGCTGCCGTTTCGCCTGCAACCCTACTGACACCGAGGATGACGCTCGTTGCCAGCCCGGGAGCCGCCGTCGGCAGAACCACATCTCTTATGGTTCTCCACTTCGAGGCCCCTAAGGCTTGCGCTGCGTCCCGAAAGCTCTTGGGAACCATCCTTAAGGCCTCTTGGCTTCCCCTAACCACTATGGGAAGCATCATACACGTCAGGATGAGCCAGCCAGAGAGGAGGGAAACCCCCAGCCCCAGAATCCTGCAGAAGAAGATGGCGCCGAAGAGGCCAAAGATTATTGTTGGAACCCCCGCTAGGTTATTTAGAGCCTGAGTTACTATCCTGCTAAGCCTGCCGCCGGGGGCGTATTCGACGAGGTAGACGGCTGTCGCTATGCCCACTACCGCCGCTATTATAGCCGCTCCAACAAGGAGGTAGAGGGTTCCAATGACAGCCTCGGCTATGCCGCCATGGTAGATGCTAGTTGCAACCATCTCCCAGCTTAGTACGCCAATCCCCCTCAACCCAACGACCACAACTACGACTAGGAAGGTGAGAACGACGATGGATGCTGGAATGGACAGGGCGAGGGGGACTATTTTCTCCCAGATTCGCCGCTGCCTCATAGTTGGACCACACCCTTCGGCACTTTCCTCAGGATGAAGCCTGCAACCGTATTTACTGCGAAGGTGATGGCGAATAGTATGACTCCTAGGCCGAAGCACACATACCAGCTCATCTCGCCATACGCAGCTTCAGGGAATACATAGATGATGGCGGCGGTCAGGGCGTGCATGGGCTCTAGGAGGCTCCACGAAACTTTAGCCCTCGCCCCGATGGCTAGTGCAACAGCCACGGTCTCCCCCATTGCCCTGCCGAAGCCCAGTATGATGGAAGCTACGATGCCGGGTGCGGCTGTTGGAATGACTACTCCCTTGACTGTTTGCCAATGCGTTGCCCCTAGGGCGATTGAGGCCCTCCTATACTCCTTGGGGACGGCTGAGATGGTTTCGCTTGAGATGCTCACGATTGTGGGGAGAGTCATAATTGAGAGAACCATTGAACTGGTGAGCGCCACTAAGCCAGAGGGGAGGCTGAAGACCTCCTTAATTATGGGGGCCACAAACACCAGCGCGAAAACCCCATATATTATGGATGGGATTGCCGCTAACAGTTCAACCATAGGCTTCACCACATCTCTAAGCCAGTGGGGGGCATACTCCGCTAGGAAGATGGCTGAAAGGACGCCTATTGGAATCGCTATTAGGAGGGCTCCAGCCACAACCGTGATTGAGCCGAAGATTAGCGGGGTGGCTCCGAAGTAGCCGTATTCAGCATCCCACCTAAACCCAAACATTTCGAGCCCAAGCATGCGAAAAGCGGTTAATCCCTGCCATGTAATGAATATAATTATCAATAAGAGAACAAAAATGGGGAGTGAGGAAACCGCAGAGAGGGCGGCCACAACCCTGTCCTTAGCTAATCTCCTAATGAGGTATTTTTTTAATTCCTTGTAGGTTCTGGAGCGTTTCAAGCCTCATCCTTCCTCCTCTACCACAACTGGGTATAGGGCTACGAATCCGACCTCTTCGACTATTACTTGGCCTGTTGGGCTCCTGACGAAGTCGATGAATCTGTCGATCAGCGACCCCTCCTCGGGCTCCCCCGCCGTAAACATGTATAGATATCTCGAAAGCGGGTAGACGCCCTCCCTAACATTCTCCTTCGTCGGCTCAAGGTAGGGCTCCCCCTCCTCCCTGGCCACGTGCACCACCTCAACCTCCCCGAACACGAAGCCCAAACCTACATAGCCTATGGAGTAGTCCGTCTCTTCAACGCGGGTCCTCATGACAGGGTTGCCCTTCGCCTCCATCGCGCCAGGCTTAACCTCCAGACCAAAAGGCTCTAAGCAGAACTCCTCGAAGGTTTTCCTCGTTCCAGACCCCGGCTCTCTGGTGAACACGCGGATTTCCTCGTCGGGAAGCCCCTCCTTCACCTCGCTCCACCTAGTGTAGACGCCTGCGAAGATTTTCCCTATCTCTTCCAGCGTCAGTTTGAGGGGTTCGTCCAGCCCCTCCACAACACTCGGATTGACTATGACGGCGATACCGTCGAGGGCTATCCTATGCTCGAACAGCTCGACGCCCCTCTCCTCGGCCAGCTCTATCTCCTCAGGCTTGGGCCCTCGAGAAGCTAGGGCGATGTCGCAGAGTCCGTCGATGAGTTCAGCGAAGCCTCGTCCGCTGCCGCCACCCTCCACAACGATCTTCGCGTGGGGGCAGAACTTGCTGAACTCCTCTGCGCATTCCTTAGCTATTGGGAGGACCGTCGTCGAGCCGACGAGCCTTATACTCTCCACCTCAACCGCTGCCGGTCGGAAGGGGACGGCAACGACGACGCCGCAGAGGAGGCCTGCGAGAAATAGCGCCGGAAGGAGAACCCACATTCTCTCCATTCCTATCCCCACTCGAGGGTAAGCTATATTCCTTTTTATAGTTTGGCGGTTTAGTCTATATAGTGAGAATATAGTTAAATATAGTTATGTAGTATAGGTGCGTGGGGATTTGCCTTGTCGCGTCCAGTCATGTGGGAGAGGAGAGTTCAGTTCACTGGCAAGTCTACCTTCGTGGTATCGTTGCCTAAGGAGTGGGCTAGGAGGGTTGGCCTAAAGAGGGGAGACAGCGTGGCGATGGTTCTACAGCCAGACGGCTCCCTGCTCCTAACTCCAAAGGAGGTGAGGGCCATGGGCGAGCCAACGCCCATCACACATCTAATAGCCTCGTCGAGCAAGTCTCCCGAAGAGGTTGCGAGGGAATTCATCGGATTCTACCTAGCGGGCTGGGACATGATAAAAGTGAAGCTAAAGGATGCGGGGCCCGAACACCGCAGGCACCTCAAGGACATTATTAGGAGGATGTTGGTGGGAGTCGAGGTCCTCGAGGAGTCGGCTGGCCACCTCACCTCTCAATGCATTATAGGCTACGCAGAGCTACCCCTCGACAGGGTTTTAAGACGGATGCACATCCTTTCCCTCTCCATGTTTGACGATGCCATCCAAGCCCTAAGGACCTGCAACCCAACATTAGCTAGGGAGATTGTCGAGAGGGATGATGAGGTAGACCGCCTCTATCTCTTCGCAATTAGGGAGCTTGCACGCGCCACGAGAAACCCCCTGCTAATTAGGGAGATAGGCCTCTTAAGTCCCTGCGACACCCTTGACTACCGCCTCATCATGAAGAATCTCGAGAGGATCGCTGACCACGCCGTTAGAATAGCCCGAGTAACACCGATAGGCGAAGCCGTAGCGAAAAACGTAGTTGAATCGATTTGTGGGATGGCCGATAGGGCGAGGGAGGTCTTCGAGACTGCCATGAGGTCCTTCTACAGGCTCGATACGGAGCTAGCCCACCAAGCCCTAAGGGAGTTTCAGGATATAGTGGACTTCGAGGATAAGGCTGAAAAACAGATAATCAAGGCTGAGTTAAGCACGCTCAGTATTATCAACCTATCCCTCGTCCTAGAAAGCGTCAGGAGGATTGCGGAGTATTCCACCGACATAGCTGAAATAGCCATAAACATAGCAGCAAAGCGATTCCAAACTAATCGCTTCGGCTGATAACCGAAAGGTCGTGGGTTCAAACGTAGACCCTTTAAGCCCTAATTGGAAACGTAGACGGGTAAGGCTTATACAACTCCTCGGCACCAAATCTATTGCTGGGGCGGGCCGGTAGATCAGTCTGGTATGATCGCCGCCCT
>CAZKUI010000080.1:0-5111 GCA_964555905.1 uncultured Candidatus Bathyarchaeia archaeon
ACGCCGCCCTAGCATTATACGCCTTCGACCTACTCCTAGCCTTCGCAATCGGCAGGGCGGCGTTCAAGGTGTTACCCGGGGAGCCGGTGGGTCTCATCATGGAGATGCCGCCGTACAGGAGGCCCATGCTGAGGAATGTCCTCGTGAAGACGTGGAGTAGGACGAGGGACTTCGTATACATGGCGTTCCCGCTCATCGTAGCGGGAAGCATGGTGTTAGAGGCGCTCAGGGTGACGGGCCTGATATGGCCCTTAGTGGGGCTCATGGCGCCAATCACGACAGGTTGGCTGGGCCTACCGGCCACGTGCGGGTTCCCACTCATCTTCGGGGTGCTAAGAAAGGAGTTAACGTTGATACTGCTCATCCAACTCGCCGCGCCCATGAAGCTGGATGCGTTCCTAACCCCGGTTCAGATGGTGGTCTTCTCCCTAGTCACCATGATATACATACCCTGCATCTCCACCATCGCCGCGCTCGCCCATGAATACGGGTGGAGGAGGGCCATCCTAGTTACACTCCTAGACATAGCTACCGCCATACTCCTCGGGGGAGTGGCAGCTAGGCTCCTTCCATTGATAATTATGTAGAGATGTTAGTTTCTAAACGTAGTTACGTATAGGAAAATAAAATAAATGAAGCGTAGTATGGTTTAATTGGTGTATAGTGTTGGATTGGTTTATGTTGGTTAGGGCTGTTATTCTGTTGGTAGTGGGAGTGCCCATCATCTTCGTTGGAGTTAAGATTCTAAGCCGGCTTAGAAAGGTTGAGGTTGCATCAAGCCGCATATTCCTCCACGGAGATGAATTCAAAACAGCCACTTTATACATCGTCGCTGGGAGTCTACTGGCGCTCGGAGCCACGGTAATGCTCCTTTTTTGGTCGATTACCAACATAGACATGCTGAGGATTCTAGCGAGCTTCCACTTCATGGCGTTTGCACTCCTTTTCTACTACGCCCTCTACCGCATATACAAGATATTGGAGGTGTAGTGGATGGATTACATTTCCATCGTAACGATGGCCGTGTCCGTGGTTGCCATTTTAGTGGCAGTTTCCTTCGCTTACTACGCAATAAAGTTTCATTTGAATATGAGAAAGTCAAGGAGCGCAATCGCCATGTTCTTTCTGATGAAAAGAAGGATTGTTAGAGCTCTTTTCATTTTCGTGATGGGAGTTTTCGTGTTCGTACTTGGGCGTTTAATCACAATCATCATATCTCTCGGGTTTATAGGCGAGGATGCCATTTACGTGGTAAGGAACCCTGTAGATGTTCTGGGCGGCATATTCCTATTGATTTCAATTAGGGAGATGTATCACATTACGAGGCGTAGAAGTGCGGATTAGCCTACTCAATTTCTGGGAGAACCCTGACCCCCCTAGAGTCTATGATGAGCGGGTGGTAGCTTAGGTCATGCTCGGTTCCCCTCATCTTCAGCACGAGTATGCTTCTGTGGATTCTTCGCCCCTCAACCCTCATGTTCAGGAGTATGATGCCGTCCGCGATGAACTCCTCCACGCCCATACCTATCCTCTCCTCCCCATAGGGCGTCTCCGCCACTAAGATGGATAGAGCACATCCACTCCTCTTCATGGCCTGATAGAGGGTGTAGGCGAGGGCTCTGACGTTCTCAATGGTATCCCCGAGGGATAGGGTAAGGGCTGTAAAGGAGTCGATGACGAGGCGTTGCGCTCCGAAGTCCCTAACCTCGTCTAGGATGTGGCCTAGGATCTCCGCGGCGCCGCCAACCGTCGACGGCATTCCGATGATCTTGACCATGCCCATCCGCTCTAGGCGGTTAAAGTCCCACCCGAAGATCTTCATGTTCCTCTTGAAGGCTTCAGGCGTCTCCGAGAAGGTTACGTAGACGCCCTTATCGCCGTAATTGACCCCCTCATGTATAATCTGAGAAGACATGACCGTCTTCCCGGAGCCTGGGCCCCCGCCGATAATGACCGTGTGACCCCTCGGTATGCCCCCTCCCATCAGCTCATCTAGGCCTGGAATCCCGGTCTTCACCCGGTCGGTGTTCACCGGTCTACCAGCCATAACTCTGAACCCTCCCTACTCGTACTGAATCCAGTCTGTTCGTTCACGTTCGGATTTGTATCTTACGAACCTCTTTTCACCCTCAACCTTCATTTCTATCACCCCGTTCATCATGGCCATGAGCGTGGTCACCTCCTCGTTTGGGTGCGCCCCCTCCTCGAGCAGGAAGAGGCTTGTAGCCTTAACTACCCTCAGTCTTCCTAGGAGGGCGTGGAGGAATCGGGCTACCGCATTAAACTTGTTGTATAGGAGCAGCGTGGAGAGGGAGTCGAACACCATCCTCATAGGAACTTCCTTTCTCCAGAACTTCGTAATTAGGTCCCTAATGGCTACGTTATAACCCGTCAAGTCCATGATGCTGGGTATCCTCTTCACGTACGGCTTCTCCTCATATTCGAGGCCCGTGGTTCTTGTGTAGAAGTCTAGGTAGTAAAGGGTTCCCTTCTCCTCGAACTCCGCTACGTCTAGCCCCATATCCCTGAGCTGGTTATGCTCCTCCTCGGCGGGGCTCCTCGTGCAGGTAAGTATGCACGCCTCTCCATTCACGAGGCCGGAGCATAGGAAGCGCCTAGAGAATATTCTTTTGCCTGAGAGGGGGGAGCCAACGACGAGGAAATTGCATCCCCTACAGAGACCTCCCCCCAACTTCTCATCTAGGGGTTGGAAGCTCGTCTTAGCCCTCTCGGTCGAGCGCTCACCAGACATCTAGGGCTAACTCCCTCACGCTCCATATTTGTGTTTTGTCTGCAACGCGGCTTCAAACACCGCGATTCGACATTACAGGCTGGCGCGAGCGGTGGCTGGCTGGGTCTTCCCCTTCCCCGTGAGCCCGCCACCCCGCACCTTCCATCCATATCTCCTCTTAAACAACACCACAACGTCGATGATGATGAGCGCGGCGATGACCCATAGTGGAGTGGATAGGGTTTTATGCCATGGGGTCGCTGGGTACTCGAAGTATATGGTGTCTATTTCAACCCACGTCCTGCTGATATTAGCTGGGAGGACTATGTAACAGATGGGGTTAAGCTCCCACTCTTCCGTGTTATTGAAGAAGTACGCCTTCCTAACCACGCCCCCCTCCACGTAGTCTATCTTCTCCCAGAGGGCCACAGGCCGCCTGTAGTATCTGGAGAAGTTTAGCTTGAGTATGAGCATCCATCCATCCCTGAACTCTATATCGTAGAGCCTCCACTTCGTTAGAACCTTATACACCTTAGTTGCGGATGTGAAATTGAATCCATAGCTTATGACGTCTAGGCCTGTTAGGTAGAAGGATGCGTGGATGCTCCTTGACTCGTCGTCCAGCGTTATGCTCGGGTCTCGGTAGGAGACGCGCTTATATCCGTCTTCCTTTAGGTGGTTCACTATGGTCTCTGGAATTGTATATGCTGTGATTACGCTCCTGTGCTGTTTGATATCCTCGTAGATGGCGGTGTTTATGTTCCTTATTGTTAGGTGCACCTGTATGCCCTCTTTGTCTACGTAGGCGTGGAACTCCGTTCTCCGGACTTCCTCCTCCCCGTAGACGGGTGCCACCCACAGGCTGAGAAGCAGGATTGCCGCCAGAGCCAGCACCAGACCCCTCATGGCGCCACCACACACCCATAAACGGAATTTGTTGATAAGCCTTCCCGATGGCTGCGGGGAAACCGTTATTGACTAGGAGCGTGCAGGAGTATTTGGTTGTGGGGTGTGGGTTTTGTCCGAGAGTATAGCGGCTAAGGTGGCTGAACAGGTCCTCAAGAAGGGGGTGAAGCTGGATTTAGACACGAAACTGGACATCAAACTTTGGGGTGGGAGGGCGGCCGTGGTCTACATCACGGGGAAGGTGATTGTGAAGTCTCCCCCGGATGAGGGAATCCCGTAAAATGCCTAATAAAGGTGCGTAATATGGAGGGAGTCCAACTCCACCTACTCAGGAATGGATTCTTCACCCTCCCAAAGAGCCTCCTCGTCTACGGGAAGTACTTCGGGGAAACGTACGAGGCAGCCGTCAAGCCGCTGCTCATAATCTCCGAAGGTGAGAGGATAATCGTGGACACGGGCCTAGGCGAACTCCCTGAAAGGCATAGGAGGTTCCACCGGGTGAGGAGGAGCCCGGAGGAAGCTTTAGAGGCTCAGCTTAGGATGCACGGCCTGAAACCGGAGGACGTAGACATCGTGATAAACACGCACCTACACTTCGACCACTGCGGAAACAACAGGCTATTCAGGAACGCGAAGTTCTACGTTCAAGCCAAGGAAATAAGATATGCGTACTCCCCGGATAGGTTCATGCAGAACGCCTACGTAAGAGACTTCTTCGACGTAGACGTTGAATACGTACTCCTGAAAGGGAGATATAAACTCACCGATGACGTGTGGATTGTGCCAACGCCGGGCCACAGCCCGGGCCACCAATCCGTGGTAGTTAGGGTTGGTGAAACCAACTACGTGTACTGTGGGGATGCCGCCACCCTACCGGAGTGCATAGAGAGGAGGAACATACCGGGAGTTCTGTACAGGGCCGACCAAGCCCTAAACTCCATAGACAGGCTGAGGAACATAAAGAACGCCAGATACATATACTCACACGACAACCAGCAACTGGAACTCAGCGTCTAGGCTTGAAGTAGTATCTGGGCCATGTGGGCCACCTATCCCTAGCTTCCCCTTGGAAGCCGACCTCCACCTCCATTCCAACCTCCACGTCCTCGGGGTTCGCCCCCAACACTATACCCGGCAGCGTGACCCCCTCCTCCAACTCCACAATCGCCACTATGTAGGGCGTCTTATCCATGAACTCCGGCGGGGCCACGTGAATCACCGTGTAGGTCCTGATTTTCCCACGCCCGCTGAGCTGAACCCACTCCATCTCCGTGGAGTGGCAGTGGGGGCAGACTGGTCTCGGCGGGAGGATGAGCCTACCGCACTCCCTGCACTTGGAAGCCATGAGCTTGCCTTCACCGACGAACCTGTAGAAGCTCTCTATCGTGTGAGGCGCCTCCATAGGCAAGTCCATCACACCCTATATATGTGAACGATGGCGGTTGCACCGGAACCCCCCACATTATGCGTCAGG
>CAZKUI010000081.1:0-5107 GCA_964555905.1 uncultured Candidatus Bathyarchaeia archaeon
CTAATGGACTGCAACTCCTTAGCGATTTCGTACAGGATTTTCGTCTTTGAGTCCCGCTTCTCAACGAGTAGGTATCCGGTTTTCTTCCATGGGGTGGCTGGGTGGGCTGCATCCGGGACGAGCTCGTGTGGGAGTTTGAGTCTTTCAGCCGCCTTTAGCAGCTCCTCAATTCTCGGTGAGGGGATGGATAGCCTCAGGGGGACTTTCCTTCCACGCCCGCGGCTCACGGTTGAGTCGAAGTAGACGGGCCATACCACCAACTTCCCCCGGCGCTTCACGCCCCAACCCTCAAAACGGGGTTTACGCCTTCTCCTCACCTAAAAGGACAGCGTTTATGACCCCGTCCTGCCCGGGCCTGGACGTAACCCTAGCGAGGCCTAGGGGGGTTTCGATGATCGCTCCCTTGGTGATTATTCCTCGTCGGCTGTAGTCTACGTTTGCTGGGTTCTTCACGACGCGTATTATCTCCACCGTCTGGGTCTTCCCGGTGGCTGGGTCTGAGACGCACGCCTTGGAGGCGCTTAGAACCCGGACCTTGATGTTCCCTCCCCGCCTCCTGCTGATTTTGCGCTTCTCCTCTCCGAGCTTCGTCTCCGTTGGGAAGGAGCCTAGCTCGTACTTGCGCTTCTTCCTGTAGGGGCGTCTACGACCGCCCGTCCTCTTACGCTTATGCAGGTCCCAGTGGCAAACGGACAAGGCACACCCGCCAAACCACAAATAGCAAACGAAAATTTAAGCGTAATCATTCGCCGTAGGCGATGCGCATATAGGCTGTGGCGCTCTAGGCGTTCTGGTGTCCACGTTGCCCGACGTTGAGGTGGTGAAGCTCGTTCACGGGGCTGGTGGCTCCGCCATGGGGGAGCTCATCCAGGAGCTCATACTTCCTGGCTTCACGCTAAGAAGAGCGCTTGACGGGGTTCCGTTAGACGCGCTGGACGATGGGGCGTCCATAAAGCTTGGCGGGCACGAGGTTGTCCTCTCCATAGATGGCCACACCGTAGACCCCCTATTCTTCCCCGGAGGCGACATCGGGCGCCTAGCCATATCGGGGACCGTGAACGACCTAGCGGTGATGGGGGCTAGACCAGTGGCCATCCTAGACGCAATCGTCGTGGAGGAGGGGTTCCCCATACCCGACCTGCAAAGAATAGTTAAGTCTATGGATGAGGCGGCGAGGGAGGCGGGGGTAGCCGTCGTATCAGGCGACTTCAAGTGCATGCCCCGTGGGGGCGTAGACGGGGTTGTCATCGCAACGTGCGGGGTTGGACTCGCGGAAAATGGCGTAATACTGGACAGCGGCGCTAAACCCGGAGACAGAATAATCGTAACAGGCCCAGTCGGAGACCACGGCGTAGCGCTACTAGCGGCTAGGGAGGGCCTAGGCTTCGAGGCGGAGCTGAAGTCCGACGTTGCACCAATCTGGGAGACTGTTAAGGCGATGCTAGACGTTGGCGGAATACACGCGATGAAGGACCCAACGAGGGGCGGCTTAGCCTCAGCCCTAAACGAAATAGCTGGGAAGTCGGGCGTGAGCATCTGGCTGGAGGAGGAGCAAATTCCGGTGAGGGAATCCGTGAAGGCGGCGTCAGAGATGCTGGGCATAGACCCGTTGGAGGTAACATGCGAGGGGAGGGTCGTAGCCGCCGTAGACCCTGAACTCGCACCGGAGGTCGTGGAGGCGGCGAGGAGAACGAAGTACGGCAAGGATGCATGCATAATAGGAACGGTTCAAAAGGAGAGACCCGGATACGTGCTCATGAGAACCGTCGTCGGTGGGACGAGGGTGGTTCAGATGCCGGTCGGGGAGCCCATACCGAGAGTGTGCTAAAAACACGGAGGATTTCACGTGGTTGCACGTCATCATCAAGAACCTTACCCTTAGTAGCAACCCCGGTCTGAGAGCGTTGAATTTGTAAAAACCAAACGTTTCGGAAGTCTTAAATTTCACCAAACAAATACTGTTAGGGGGGTTTATGGAAAATGGCTAAAGTTTTAGTGGCTGATAACGAGTTGTGCACGGGCTGCGGAATCTGTGAACTGCTCTGCTCCTATGCCAAATTTAAAGTGTTCAACCCCAGGAGGGCGGCGATTCACGTTGTGAAGCTTGAACCGGGTATGGACGCCCCGATTTTCTGCACCCAATGTGGCTTATGCATCCCCGCCTGCCCCGAGGGGGCTTTGTCGAGGAATCCGCAAACTCAGGTCGTCGTGGTTGATAAGGAGAAGTGCACGGGCTGCGGTGTCTGCGTCCTAGCCTGCCCCTACGGGGCTGTTCACGTAGACCCGGTGACGAATAAAGCTGTTAAGTGCGAGCTGTGCGGCTACTGCCTGAAGTGCCCGCAGAGCGCCCTGAAGGTCGTGGACGTGGAGGAGGCTGTGGACTGGCGGAGGAGGAACTTCGCAAGGGCCTACACAACCGCACCCCAGATGTTTAGGAAGCTCTGGTATAAGCCCCCGCTGAAGTAGAGGAGGTGTAGGCCGTGCCTAAGGGTTATGCGGGTAAAATCCTCTGGGTTGACTTAACAGCTGGGAGCTGGCGTGAGGAGCAAATCCCAGAGGGCTGGATGAGAAACTACATAGGCGGGAACGGCTTCGCGGCGAGAATCCTCTACGATAACCTCAAGCCCGGCGTAGACCCGCTGAGCCCAGAAAACCTGCTCATATTCATGACGGGGCCCCTGACTGGAACGCTCTTCCCCTGCTCCGGGAGATGGGCCGCCTACGGGAAGTCGCCCCTAACCACAGCCGTCTGGGGTGAAGCCCACAGCGGAGGATACTGGGGGCCGGAACTAAAGTACGCCGGGTTCGACGGCATAGTCTTCACCGGGAGGGCCGAGAAGCCCGTCTACCTCTGGATTGACGACGGGAAGGTCGAGCTGAGGGATGCAGGCCACATCTGGGGTAAGGACTGCTTCGAGACGGAGGCGATACTCAAGGAGGAAATCGGGGACGAGACGATACGCTCCGTCTACATAGGCCCGGCGGGGGAGAAGATGGTCCTCCAAGCCTGCATCATGGACTCCCTCTACAGGGCCGCTGGGAGATGCGGCCTAGGAGCGGTCATGGGAAGCAAGAACCTCAAGGCGATAGCCTGCAGGGGAGGCAAGGACATAACGGTGGAGAACCCGGACGAGTTCTACCGAGTAGCCCTCGAACTACACGACAAGATAAAGGAAAGCCCGGTGACCGGGAACGCCCTCCCAACCTACGGCACAAACGTGCTGACGAACATAACTAACGAGGCTGGAATTCTACCGACCTTCAACTTCCAGCAGGGGTGGCACCCAGAAGCCGTAAACAACTCCGGGGAAACGATGAGGGACACGATACTCGTCAAGAACAGGGCATGCCGCTTCTGCGCAATAAGGTGCGCGAGGTTCTGCTACATCCCCTCAGGCCCCTACGCGGGAACCATAGGAGAAGGCCCAGAATACGAGACCGTCTGGGCATTCGGAAGCCAGTGCGGCGTCTTCCGCCTAGACGCAATACACGCCGCCAACACGATCTGCAACAAATACGGCATAGACACAATCGAGGTTGGAAACACAATAGGATGGGCGATGGAACTCTACGAGAAGGGCATACTGACGAAGGAGGACACGGACGGCCTGGAACTCAACTTCGGAAACCACGAGGCGATGGTCGAGCTGACGAGGCGCATAGCTCTGAAGGAGGGTAAACTCGGGGCGCTCCTGGCCGAGGGGGCGAGAAGAGCCTCGGAGAAGATTGGGAAGGGCTCGAGTAGGCTGTTCATGGGCGTTAAGTGGCTGGGGCTTCCAGCCTACGAGCCTCGCGGGGTCTGGGGACACGCACTCGGCTACGCGACCTCCGTTAGGGGAGGATGCCACCTCAGGGCTTACATGATAGCCGCGGAGATACTGGGTATACCGAAGAAGCTGGACCCGCTAAGCACGAGCGAAAAGGCCCAGATGGTGAAGTTCTTCCAAGACTACTTCGCAGTAATAGACTCAGCTCTGGTCTGCAAGTTCGTCTCCTTCGCCCTGACCCCAGACGACTTCGCCTCAGCCTTCAAGGCGGCTATGGGATTCGAGTTCACGGGAGATGAGGTCTTGAAGATCGGAGACCGCATCTACACGCTTGAACGCATGATACAGTGCCGTGAGGGTATAAGGAGAAAGGACGACACGCTGCCAGAGAGGCTCCTGAAGACGCCTGCGCCCGTCGGTCCGGCTCAGGGTAAGGTTGTGCCGCTTGAGGAGATGCTGGACGAATACTACAGGGTTAGGGGCTGGGATGTGCAGTCGGGAGTGCCGACCCCGGAGAAGCTCAGGGAGCTCGGCCTAGAAAAGGAGGCGGAGCTGGCGTCCACCTTGAAGTGAGGCCCACCACCAAAACCCCATTTTTTGGTGGTTCTTCGGGTTGGAAGCCATAGACGAGCGCCTAATACAGTTCGTCCCTCCAAAACACCTCCTAATAGACCTAGAAAGGGCCTTCCACAGGGCGGGCATACCCCTAGAATCTGTAGAGACCACACAGGACGGGTGGCTCCTTAAAGGCGGCAAAGGAGAAAACAGCGTAGAAGTCTACCTAAGCACGAAAAATCGGGTAGTTCCGTTACTTAGGGTTTTCGGGCCAATACCCGTTTCAAAACTCAAAGCCGTCATACACGGAACGGAGGAGTTCGTTAGAAGATTTAAGTACAGCCTAGACGTTTCACTACTTAGGTGCCTAGGCTAAGTGTAGCGCTTTTCCCCCTCTTTACGCGCCCTCCCACCTTCGGGGGACACCCATGAAGGTAAGGGTCAAGGCATACGCCAGCTTCAGAGATTTCATGGGCTCAAACATCGAGGTTGCACTACGCGAGGGGGCGGATGTAGACTCGCTTATAAGAGAGCTGGAGAGGAGGTTCGGAAGCCGCGTAAGGGAGGAGCTTCTGGACGAGGATCGGAGGCCACGCCTATACGTGAAAATTCTGCTAAATGGGAGAGACGTGGAATTTCTTCAGGGCCTAAAGACGAGGCTCAAGGATGGAGACGTGGTCGCACTCTTCCCGCCCGTGGGCGGGGGCTAAAGGCGAATAATCCTAACTCCAGCCTCCTCAAGAACCCTAAACGACTATGCCTCAGACAGCTTCTCCACGAGCTTG
>CAZKUI010000082.1:0-5017 GCA_964555905.1 uncultured Candidatus Bathyarchaeia archaeon
GCCTACATTCCTATAAATTTGGTTAAGAGAGGATGCTCTTGACGTATTTGAGAGCTTGCGACGGCTCTAATATTTGAGCCCTAAGCTCCCTCAAAACCCTATTTATGCTGATGTATCTAAAGCTGTTATGCCTGCGGTGGAGAACCCGGAGTAGTGGGCACCCATAGAGGAACTTGGAACCCGGATGCCCCACGCCCCTAGCCGCCAAAATGGTGTCCGTCTTCGACAGGCTGAGAGCCGCCGCGACGTTAAACCTCACCAGCGAGTCTTTAATGTGGTATATTGAGTAGTTGCCGGTTGGTAGTAGGTCGCCAAACCCAACGAACGGAATTCCCAAGTTCTCCGCCGATTCCACGACCATTTTCTCAATTTCGCTGTGGCACCGCTTGCATGGGTGGCGTCTACCCTCCACCGCATCCCCGAGAATCTCCCCGAAAACTCCGGATTCCGGCTTTAAATACTCGTGCCTAACCCCTAAAACATCGACAATACGCCCTATGATACGCTTAACCTCCGGGGGAACCATCCAACTCCCAGCGTCAACCGT
The DNA here is from genome assembly GCA_964555905.1 of uncultured Candidatus Bathyarchaeia archaeon. Classification (GTDB taxonomy): domain Archaea; phylum Thermoproteota; class Bathyarchaeia; order EX4484-135; family B24-G1; genus CAZKUI01. The sequence continues at coordinate 548 of CAZKUI010000082.1, forward strand.
CACCGCTATGGGGTTTAGCCCAGCCAGCTTTGATATGAGTAGGGCGGCCGTGCTGTCTACGCCCCCTGAGAACGCAATAACAATTCCATGTTCCGGGAGTTCCTCAGCCCTAAACCACGACCTTTCCGGATATTTCAACTCGTTTTCCAGCATGGGAATTATTCTCGACTCTAATATGCCCCTTACAGTGGGGTTTGCATATTTGAGGACGCGCTTAGCCGCTGATACTGCCAAGTTCACCCTGAACTGCTTCACCAGTAGGTATGTTTGGGAGCGGGCGGCCACGCTCTTCACACCTAGGATGTCCCCTACACGCTTCAGGACGCGGCCGCCGGGCCCCAAAACCGCCGCCTTGTCGGGCCTGTCCGCCGCCACGATGAGCATGGTTCCGTCCTCGCCGTCGTACCTAACGTGTAGAATCTCGGGCTGAACCAAGTCGGATAAACCGAGCTCCCTTCGCACCTCCACCACAACCCTTGAAACCTCCCTCGGCCCATACAATATGTAGACCCTCCCCTTCGGGGTGGTTGTTTGAGGATTAGGGCTTTAAGGGATTCCCTTGAGGGAACCGAACTAGATGGATACCTAGTGGCTAGAGAGGTAGACATACTCTACATCACTGGGTTTAGAGGGGGGAGCTACCTACTCATTCCGGTGGATGGGGAATGCACCCTCTACGTCTACGGAGTGGATTACGAGGCCGCGAAGAGCGCACTCGGGGAGGTGAACGTCAAACTTCTGAAATACGAGGAGGATCCGCACAAAACTCTCTCCAGAGACATTAGGGAACTTGGATGTAGGCGTGTAGGCTTTGACTCAATGAGCGTAAGGGACTACCTGCAACTGCAGGACGCACTCGGCGATATAGAGCTGAAGGAGGCAAGCGAAATCGTCTGGAGTCTACGAAAAATAAAGGATAAAGATGAGATCAGACTCATGAAGAAAGCCGCAGAAATCACCGTAGCCGGATTAAAAGCCGCCGTAGACGCCCTAAATCCGGGGGTTAGGGAGTATGAAGTGGCCGCCGAGGCTGAATACGCGATGAGGAGGGCTGGGGCTGAGGGGCCAGCCTTTGAAACCCTCGTTTCTTCTGGGCCGAGAGCCGCCTATCCCCATGGCTGGACTACAGATAGGACCATTAGGGACAGGGAGCTCGTGATAATAGACTTGGGCGCAAAATACAGGGGCTACTGCTCAGACCTAACGAGGACCGTGGTGGTGGGTAAGCCGAGCCAGAAGCAAAAGAGGTTATACGAGGCTGTGTTGGAAGCCCAGCGGAAAGCCGTAGAAGTTCTAAGGGAGGGAGTGGACGCAAAGATGGTGGATGCGGAGGCAAGAGAGGCTTTAGGGAAGCAAGGCTACTCCAAATACTTCGTCCACGGCCTCGGACACGGAGTAGGCTTGGAAATTCACGAACCCCCGAAAATAAACCCGGGAAGTAAGGAGAAGCTCGAGGCCGGGAACGTGGTAACGGTTGAGCCGGGGGTCTACATACCCGGGTATGGTGGAATACGCATAGAAGACACGGTGCACGTAACGAGAAGCGGGGTGGAGAAATTAACGGAAGCCAGCTACGAACTGGAAATTGGTTAACGCCCAAACCTCCTACTCCTACGCTGGTAGGTTCTTATAGCCCTAAGCAGGTCTATCTTCCTAAAGTCGGGCCAGTAGACATCTAGGAAGCAAAGTTCGCTGTAGGCGCACTGCCACAGGAGAAAGCCGCTGAGCCGCTCCTCCCCCGAGGTCCTTATGATTAGGTCCGGGTCCTGCTTTGGGAGGTGGGATGTGTACAGCAGCTTCTCGAAGACCGCCTCGTCTACGTCCTCGGGTTCCAGCTCTCCCCTCTTCACCATCTCAGCGATTTTCCTTGCGGCGTCTACGATCTCAGCTCTCCCCCCGTAGGCGATTGCCAAGTTTAAGTAGTGCCTGTTATAGGTTTTTGTGGCTTCCTCCAAGTACCTTATCGTCTCTTGGAGGTCCTTCGGCAGCGTGTTTATTCTTCCTATGGCCTTCACCCTCACCTCGTATTTGTGAATGTATTCGTTTTCAGCGGCTTCCATGAGCTTCCGCTTCAATATATCCATGAGAGCCCGCACCTCATGGCTGGGCCTCCTAAAATTCTCCGTGGAGAACGTGTAAAGGGTGACGGACTTCACTCCAAGCTCCAAACACCACTTAAGGAAGTCCTCAACCCTCTGAGCCCCATACCTATGGCCTACCCAAGGGTCCATGGAACGCACCCTCGCCCACCGCCTATTCCCATCCAGTATGACGGCTATGTGCTCCGGCATGGGCCCCCTCATAACCTGCTGCATTAATAGACCCTCGTAAAGACGGTAGACACCCAGCTTATGGAGAATCTTCTCGAGCTTCGAGAGGCCGTAGATGCTTATCAACCTCCTGAGCTTACCGAGCATGTCTTAGCCCCCGAGGGACGCGTCCCTGAGCGCCGTACTGCAGGGGCACCGACGCTTCCTTGGTGTTTTGCTTACTACCTCACTTAAGATTTGCTGAATGACGGGCCCGGCCTTCTTAGCGGTTTCAATCACCTCCTGAGCCGTGAGGCGTTTTTGCATACCCGCGGCCATGTTAGAGATGAAGCATATAGTGGCGTAGCAAATTTCGAGTTCCCGGGCGAGGAAGACCTCGGGGACAACCGTCATGCCAACAACGTCGCACCCTAGCCGCCTAAACATCTCAATCTCAGCTGGAGTTTCGAACCTCGGCCCCTCCGTGCAGACGAGGACGGCCTTCTCCCAGACCTTCCCAGCAAGCTTCCTCGCTGATTGGATGAGGAGTCTACGCATCTCAGGGCAGAAGGGTTGCGACACATCCACGTGGATTACGGGGGGTCCGTCGTAGAAGGTGGATATCCTAGATTTAGTGAAGTCTACGACATCGTGGGGGACAACTAGGTCTCCGGGTTTAAACTCCGGGTTTATCGCCCCCACGGCGTTTGTGGAGATTATGCGTTTCACTCCTAGAGAGTGGATTGCGTATATGTTAGCCCTAAAATTGATTTTGTGGGGTGGGGTTTCGTGGCGTCGTCCGTGGCGGGGGAGGAACGCCACCGACCTGCCGCCCAGCTCGCCAACCAATATGGGTGGGGGAATCCCGTAGGGAGTTCCAACCCGAATCCACTCCCCCTTTTCCACGATTTTCTCAAGACCTGTTCCTCCAATAATCGCCACCTCAGCCCTCAATCCTCCCCCTCTCCCGGAAGAAGGCGCCATACCTCCTGCGCACCGGGATTAAGAATACCATAAATCCGGATATAAGGAGAGTGCCCGCCACGATGGTCGTCACTAGGCCCGTGTAGGGTAGGGATGGGTCGATGAGAAGCAACGACGCCTCGTGGAGCACCCTCTGGAACCACGCGCACGCGATGATGCCGATGACCCCGTGCCAGAATCGGCTGTCCCTCAGAAATAGCCATTGCACGGCCTTCCCGAGGATGACTATGCATAAACCCGCAATTACTAGGATGGATGAACGGAGGAAGAACCAGCCTAGGAGCCTCGGGGCAAATAAAACCCACTGGGCAGCCATGGCCTTTCCATGTGCGGGAATTACATAGCTGTGTAGGAAGTAGACACCTTGGTAGACGCCCACCAAGGTGGTTAGACCCCCAGCCAGATACAGGAATATACCCATGTTTCTAGATGGAGGTGGAATGTGGAACTCCCCACTTGGGGGAAACCTCTTAAGAAGGTTGCCAAGTTTAAACCCCTTCACCAGTAGGATAGCACCAAATACCGTAAGAAACGCAATCCAACCATAAAATAGAAGCTTAAAGAACCATAGAAACGCGAGTATTAGCATGATAATGCCCGGAACGCCGAGGAACATTCTGGAGTATCTAGGGTCCTCAATGAGCATTCTGGCGTATCTAGAGAAGAGGGCTGCGGTCTCCTCTATCGTCTTGCTGTGCTTGACTATGACCCGCCTCACCGAGGTAACCGGTATCCTAGATTGTATGAGGGGGAGTATGTCCTCGTCTGAGTATCCATCCGTGACGAGAATCACGCCGTCAGCGGGGAACACCTCCCGAACCTTAGCGAGTTCCATGGCCACCTTCCTGTCGGCGGCAATTCCACCCACCTCGGAGCCAGTTATGGTGGCAACCTCATATTCCTCGTTGGGATCGGCGCTCTCCCTAAGCCGTTCGTAAAGCCTCACCGCCTCGAACATCGCGTTAGCGTCGGCCTCCTCGGGGTCTTTCATGGCTAGGGCGGTGGCGGCTTTTAGCATCTCCTCCTTCCCGATGACGGGCGTCTTTATCGCCGTTTTTACGCCTAGGTCGTTGTCCCTGTCTACGCACAGGATTAGTGTCCTCTTCACCCCCTCCTTAGACGCCAAATGCTACCCTCCGCTAGAGACGCCACGTAATATTATGTGTGAAGCTATACCTAAAAAGTTGTCTAACCTAAATACTGGCACCGAAGGGGACGCTGGTTGAGTGATGAAGGA
>CAZKUI010000083.1:0-4331 GCA_964555905.1 uncultured Candidatus Bathyarchaeia archaeon
CAGACGGCTCCTCCTCCCGGTTTTCACGTCCACCACGACGACGCGGTCGGTGCAGGCGAAGCACGGGTCTATGCTCTCTATGATGGCTCTCGCGTTCTCCAGCTTCTCCCCCGTGAGGGCTCTGGTGATGGCGTAGATATTCGCGTAGGTCGGCGTCCTAATCTTCACCCTCTCAGGCCTGTTCGTCCCGTTGGACTTCATGTAGTATATGAGTTCGCCCCGTGGGGCTTCCACCCTCCCCAACTCCTCGCCCACGGTGGGCTCTCCGTACTCAGCCCTGATGGGTCCCTCAGGCATGTTTTCCAGCGCCTGCTCCACGATTCTTATGCTCTCCGCGGTTTCGCGGGCCCTCACCATGGCGCGGGCCCTCACGTCCCCATCCCCCTCAGCCACAACCTCGAAGTCCACCTCTCCGTAGGCGGCGTAGGGGTCGTCGCTCCTCACATCCGACTTAACCCCGCTCCCCCTGAGGACCGGGCCCACCGCCCCAAGCCTGATGGCGTCGCTTCTGCTGAGTGGGCCGACACCCTCCACCTTGGAGCCTATTGGGCCGCCCGCCTCCAGCATCTTGATGGTGTAGTCGGATAGGGGCTTCAGGGTGTTCATGACCTCCCGAATCTTAGATGTTATCTTCGGGGTGAAGTCCCTGAGGACCCCGCCTACCACGTTCATGGCGTGGTGGGAGCGGGCGCCGCTGATGAACTCCAGAAGGTCCACCACCGCCTCCCTCTCCTTCATGATGTGCATGAACCTCTCGTGGTCGTGGAGGGCGTGGGCGAGGAGGGCGAGCCAGAGGAAGTGGCTCTGAAGCCTGTTTATCTCTTGGAAGGCTGTGCGTATGTAGCGGGCCCTATCCGGGGCTCGGATTCCTAATAGCCTCTCAGCCGTTTCGCAGTAGCATGTCGTGTGGGCCACCGGGCAGATTCCGCAGACCCTGCTTGAGACGAAGACCGCCTGCTCGTACGTCTTCGTGGTCATCACCTTCTCTATGCCCCTGTGCGCGTATCCAATTCTCACGTCTACGTCCCTTATCACGCCATCCTCAACCCTCAGCTCGAAGAGCTCAGGCTCCAGTAGGTACGGGTGATATGGACCAATCCTAACTATCTCAGACATCTTAAACACCTCCCAAACTACCCACAAACCTAGAAACTGGGCTCCTATGGAAATCAAGGCTGAGCTCAGCCGCTGGAACCCCCATAGCCAACGCGAGAAGCTCCATTAGGTGCATGCACGGGAACTCGAACTTCTCTCCGTATCTCCTTAGGAGTGTCTGGCCCGTCTCGAACTGGACGAGGCAGGCGGGGCAGACGGCGAGGAGGCAGTTGGCACCAGCGTCCCTTGCCTTCCTCAGCTTCGGCAGCAGCCTCTCCTTTAGGGCGAACTCCTCGTCGGCCTGCATGGAGGGGAACCCGCAGCAGAGCCGCTCCACGCCGTACTTCCTCATCTCCGCCCCGGATGCATCCGCCAACTCCTCCATCATCCGCGGCTTAGCCCATATATCCTCCTGCCCCGGGCTCGGCCTGAACAGGTGGCAACCGTAGTGTATGGCGGCGCTCACGCCGCGCATAGGCCTAGAAACGAGCTTCCTCACGGCGTCTACGCCGAAGTCCTCGTATAGAACTTCTAGGAAGTGGCGGACTCTAACCTTCCCAGTATACCTCCTTCCAACCTTGAAGAGGATGCTGTTCACTCGCTTCATTTCATCAGGCTCGTCCATGAGCGTCTCCTGTGCTTCTACGAGCGTCTCGTAGCAGCCGTTGCAGAGGACGAGGAGGTCTAGGCCCATCCACTCGGCGATGCTGAGGTTCCTCGCCGCCACAACCAGAGCCATATCCCTATCAACCAAGCGGCTGGTGACGGGCTCCGGGCAGCAGGAGTATCCCGGCATGTCTACGAGTTCGGCGCCAAGCTTCCTGAACACCTTTCTTGCGGCTATCTCCACGCTCGGTATGCGTAGGGGTATGAGGCAACCGAGGAAGAGGGCATACTTCTTAACCACCATTCACACCTCCTACCTATACCTCAGCTTCTTCCTCTCCCAGTCGTAGCCGGCCCTGACGTCAAATTCCACGGCTTTCATCAACTCGTGGAACTCCCTCATGGCGGATTCATCCGCGTAGGTAATGGGCGGAGTTGCTGGTAGACCAGCCTTCTCCCTCCTCTTCTGCACCATGGTGGACACGGCTGGGGCGACCCCACGGGAGATGAGGTTCTCCGCTAGCGCCCTAGCCTGTGGTGGTAGGGCGCCCTCCATGGGCTTCCTCAGCGGCTTTTTCTCCGCTGGCCAATCCTTTGGGAGGATGAGGTCCTCCGGCTGGGGGTGCCCGCGGAACTTCACGCCGAACAGCTCGGAGACCTCCCTCTCGATGAAGTTCGCCGCTGGCGCCACAGCCGCCACGCTGTCCACCTCGCCGACCTCCTTCGGAATCGTAGTCCGGATGGTGGCGACCACGCCCCCGACGCTGAAGTGGTATAGCAGCTCCACATCCAGCCCGTGGTCCACCGCCGTCATGGTCATGAACCTAGGGTCGTACCTGTCTACGAGCGCCCTCACGGTGGTTTGGAGCGCCTCGGGCTTCACCCAAGCGTAGACCCTCCTCACCCTTGGGGACTCGCACCTGAGTAGCGACTCACCCAGCCGCTCACGTAAATAATCCATTATCTCCCTCTCAGACATGGCTAACCACCAACGTAGAGTTTCTTGGAGAATTCAACCGCCTCAACCCTACTAACTACGCGAATCGCCCCCGGAGAGCAGTACTTAGCGCACATGGGGTCTCCGTCGCAGAAGTCGCACTTCACAGCCACGTTGAGGTCCTCGTCAAACCACGGGGCTGAGAGCGGGCAGATGTAGACGCAGGTCTTACAGCCGATGCACTTTAGGGGGTTAATCCGAACCCACCCCGTCTCCTCATCCTTACTCAAAGCCTCAGACGGGCAGGCGGCTACGCACACCGGCTCAACGCAGTGCTGGCAGTTCACAGCCTCGAACTCCAGCCTCTCACCGTCAAACACTATGCGCAGGTTAGATTTCCTGAAGCTTATGACGCCGAAGTGCTTATACGAACACGCCATCTCGCAGAACCGACAGCCGGTGCACCTCTCCGGGTCGTAAAGCAACACCTTCTGCACTTGAAGTTGCCGGGCGTCCTCCATCCAATCCCTCCCGCAGCCGCTTTGCAACCTAGAGTTGTAAAAACTTTTATATATACTGCATTAATTTTGTGATGGTGCTCGAAAATGGCGGCGGAAGCGAAGTTTGTGGAGGCGCTCAAGGAGCTGACGAAGAAGAGGATTGGCTACCTCCCAGCGCAGATAGACTTCCTAGGTGAGAAGACGCCGAGGGTCGTGGCGAACTTCGTGAGGCTCTACAACGCCATCATGGGCCCAGGGGCACTGGATGTGAAGACGAAGGAGTTAATCGGGTTGGCGTTGGCAGTCGCCCTCGGTTGCACCCACTGCATGGAGTTCCACATAGCGGGGGCCATCGAAGCCGGCGCCACGGACGAAGAGATAGCTGAAACACTGGCCGTTGTCATAGCGATGACCGGTGGACCCGGCCTAGTCACGTGGTCGGAGCCTGCGGTCGAGATGCTAAAGAAGATTAAGGGTAAGTAGACGCCTAATAACTCCCTTCTTTTTTCGTTTAGAGAAAAAGGGGATTTTAAGTTGAATTATAGCCTTTTTAGCGTTACATCTGCGGCTAGCACGATGGCTTCCCAAACGTCGGCTAGCGGTGGGGCGTAGCACGTGTCAGCCCTTGCTAGGTCGTGTATGGTCATCCCAGCCTGTATCGCGAGGGATATCGCGTTCACCCTCTGGGTGACATCCTCCCCACCCACCACCTGCCCCCCAATCACCCTATGCGTCTCCCCGTCTACCACGAGCTTCACGCGTACCTCCTTACCACCCGGGTAGTACTCAGCCCTCGTTATTCCACGTATCGAGCCCGAAACCGCGTCAAAGCCGAACCTCTTCGCATCCCTCTCCGTGAGGCCGGTCGCCCCTATCTGGAGGTCGAACACCTTGGTGACGAAGGAGCCTAGGAACCCGGGGAACGTGGCGTGCCCCCCAGCCGCGTTGATTCCGGCGACCTTCCCCATGCGTACGGCGGCTGTCCCAAGTTGGCAGACGCTCGGCTGCTTCGTTATGAGGTGTATGTTCTCCACGCAGTCCCCAGCGGCGTATATGCCCTCAACGCTCGTCATCATCCGGTGGTCCGTCTTTATGCCCCTCCTCCCGAGTTCTATGCCCGCCTCCTTCGCCAAGTCCCAGTTAGCCCTAACCCCGGTGGCGGCGATCACCATATCCGCCTTTATCTCCTCCCC
>CAZKUI010000084.1:0-4099 GCA_964555905.1 uncultured Candidatus Bathyarchaeia archaeon
GGAGTTACGTTTATATTTCCGGCTTCAAAACACCACTTGGTTTTACCACGATTAGGATTTATGGGGGTGCCCTCTCATGGCCGAGATTCGGGAGGTCGCCGCGGCCAGGAGGTTTGAGCGGGTTGGGGCGCACACCCACATCAAGGGTTTAGGCTTGGATGAGAACCTGAAGGCGGTGAAGATTAAGGATGGCATGGTTGGGCAGGAGGCGGCTCGGGAGGCCGCCGGCATCGTGGTTCAGATGATTAAGGAGGGGAAGCTCAGCGGGAAGTGCATCATACTGGCCGGACCTCCGGGGACCGGGAAGACGGCGATTGCGGTCGCGATATCCCGTGAGCTTGGGCCCAACGTGCCCTTCATACAGATGAGCGGGAGCGAGGTCTACAGCAGTGAGCGTAAGAAGACGGAGATTCTCATCGAGGCGATGAGGAAGTGCATCGGAGTTGAGATTCACGAGATGCGTAAGGTCTACGAGGGTGAGGTCGTCAACGTGAACGTGAACACGGCGCCGCACCCATACAACCCCTACCAGAAGGTCCCCGAGAGCGTCCGCATCACCCTGAAGACGACGGACGAGGAGAAGACCATAGAGGCTGGGGCTTCCATCGCCCAGCAGATAATCGCATACGGCATCACCGAGGGAAGCGTCATACAGATCGACGCCGAGACGGGCCGCGTGGTGGACCTCGGCCTAAGCATGGAGAGCGAGAGGGCGAAGGTCTACGACGTAGACGCGAGGAGGAAGATTCCGAGGCCCAGCGGCCCAGTTCTGAAGGAGAAGGAGTTCGTCTACACCATGACCCTCGCAGACCTAGACGAGATGCACGCTAGGAGACGCTCAGGCGGAATATTCTCCCTGCTGTTCGGCGCCCCGGAGAAGGGCGAGCTGGACCCGGAGATCAGGGCTATGGTTGACCAGCAGGTGAAGGAGTGGGTTGATGAGGGCAGGGCGTTCATACACCCCGGCGTCCTATTCATAGACGACGCCCACCTCCTAGACTTGGAGTCCTTCAGCTTCATCGGTAGGGCGATGGAGAGCGAGCTCGTCCCCATCATCATACTCGCGACGAACAGGGGCTTCGCGAGGATACGTGGAACCGACATTGAGAGCCCCTTCGGCTTCCCCCTAGACCTCATAGACCGCTCCGTCATCATCACAACGAGGGAGTACGACGCGGAGTCCATACGCGAGATACTCCGCATCAGGGCTGTGGAGGAGAAGATAACCATAGAGGAGCCAGCCCTAGAAAAGCTCACGGAAATAGGCTCGGAAACAAGCCTGAGATACGCGGTTCAACTCCTAAGCCTAGCCGCCCAAAACGCCAAGGCCGCAAAGAGAGACAAGGTAACCCTAGAGGATGTAACTAGGGTGGATAAGCTGTTCATGGACGTGGGTGAAGCCGCCGAGTACCTGAGGAAGTATGAGGAGAGGCTCTTAAAGCACTAATGTTAATTGGCGTCCGCCGTCCATTTTTAACCCTTTTATTCCCGGCTCCCGCCTTTATTAGTTGGTGTTGAGGGTTTGTCCGACGAGTTTTATCCACCCGTCTACCCCCCAAGACCCCCTGAGAGGCCCTGGCGTGAACCCCCAACGTTGCCCCCATTTGTGGCGCCCACGGATGACATAACCCGCCTGTTAAGGCAGATACTGGACCGCCTAGACTCCATAGAGAGGCGGCTGGATAGGATTGAGAGGTTGCTTCAGGGGAGGTCTCAGGGTCCGTGAGCGGCGGCTGGGGCCCAACGGTGAGGGAGGCCCTCCTATACGACAAGCTTCGTGGGGGTAGGGTTCGCTGCGGCCTGTGCGAGCGTAGGTGCGTGATCGAGCCCGGTGGGAGGGGCTTCTGCAAGACCCGCGAGAATAGGGATGGCAGGCTCTACACCCTCGTCTACGGGGATATATCGTCCATATCCGCGAACCCCATAGAGAAGAAACCCTTCTTCCACTTCTGGCCCGGAAGCCGAGCCCTCACGGTGGGAACTTGGTCCTGCAACTTCGCGTGCCCTTGGTGCCAGAACTGGACGTTGAGCAAGGTGGAGCCGAACCCGAAGCGGGCATCCTACATTCCACCAGAAAAGCTGGTTGCCATGACGCTTTGGGAGGGCTGCCAAGGAACATCCATCTCGTTCAACGAGCCGACCCTCCAGTTTGAGTACAGCCTAGACGTTTTTAAGTTGGCGAGGGAGCGCGGCCTCTACAACAACTACGTCTCTAACGGCTACATGACCGTAGACGCCCTGAAGTTGCTCGCTGGGGCGGGGATGGATGCGATAAAGTTTGACGTGAAGGGCGGGACTGAGGCGGTTAGGAAGTACTGCAAGGCGGATGCGGAGGTTGTTTGGCGTAACGTCCGAGAAGCCAAGAAGCTCGGGTTGCACGTGGAGGTGGTGAACCTCGTAATCCCGGGCGTGAATGACTACGATGAAACCCTCAGGGAAATCGCCCAGCGCGTACTGAGGGAGGCTGACGAGAACACGCCGCTACACTACACGCGATACTACCCCGCATACGAGTTCACAGCCCCACCCACACCCGTGGAAACCCTCGTGAGGGCGCATAAAATCGCGAAGGAGGAGGGCCTAAACTACGTCTACATCGGAAACGTGCCCGGGCACCCGCTGGAGAACACCTACTGCCACAACTGCGGTCAACTCCTCATAAGGAGGTACGGGTTCAGCATAAAGGAATACAACATCACGGAGGAGAAAAAGTGCCCCAAATGTGGGGCTTCCATACCAATAGTCGGGAAGTACGTGAAGTCCGGCATCCTATCCCGGTTTCTGAGGATTTAGTGCGGATTTAATCAACCCAAAGCTTGGTGAGCTCCTCCTCAACGTATTCGCCCACATCCACGCGGCTTCCATCCCTCCTATGGAGGGTCAGCCCGCGACCTTCAGTCACCTTACCTATGACCGCATATTCCACGCCCAACTCCTTTAGGGCGGCTTCCGCCGCCCCCAGCCTGTCCTCCGGGAGGGTTGCGACCAGGGCCCCGGAGCCTACGAGCTTCAGGGGGTCTATGCCGAGGGCTTGGCATAGCTTCGCCGTTTCCTCCCGTATGAGTATCTTCTCCTCCCAGACATCCATCCCGACGCCTGATGCATAGGCGACCTCGGCGAGGCCTCCTAGGAGACCCCCCTCGGTTGGGTCGTGCATGGAGTTTACGCCGACCTCGGCTAGGGCGAGCGCCTCCGGAATCACGCTGACCTCGCTTATGAACCTCCTAGCCCTCGCTATGGTCTCCTCGTCTACGCCCCTCCGGATTAACGACTGCCTGAAGTCGGCCGCGAGTATGGAGGTCCCCTCTATGGCTGCGCCCTTCGTCATCAGGACCACGTCGCCGGGCCTCGCGCCGGAGGTTACCACGTATCTATCCCTTGGGGCTAGGCCGAGGGCGGTCATGGAGATTAGCGGCCTGTCCAGCCTTGGGGTGCGTTCGCTGTGGCCCCCGACGATCATGGCTCCGACCTCCCTAGCCGCGTTGTCCATCTGCTTGGTTATCTCGTCTATGAGGCTTTCGGGGCACCCCTCCGGTAGGTATAGAACCGCGAGAAGCCACCTAGGCTTCGCGCCCCTTACGGCCACGTCGTTGCACGATATGTGGACCGCAAGCCACCCGATGCGCTCCACCGCCTCCGTAATGGGGTCTACGTGAGCGACCAACACTTGCTCCCCGAGGCTTATGATGGCTGAGTCCTCCCCATACGCCGGCCCCACGAGCACGTCGGGGTCTCGTAGACCCACCCTGCCGAAGATGTACTTGGCTAGAAGTCTTGGGTGGAGCTTCCCCACCGAGGGTTTGGAGGGCAACCTGAATCCCCAACATGCGTGGTTCGGCAAGCCTAATAAGTGGTGTGTAGGGGGGCTCGGCTAAAACCCGGCACATCACCAATCAGCGCCGGGAGTAGAGCCTCACAGCCCAGCTCAGCCCCGGGTAGTCTAATCACCGAGTCATCAGTGGTGGGGAAGCGTCATCACAGCAATATGCATATTAAGCGTAGACGGGCAATAAACTTTGGGGCGCCGCCCAACAAAACAGGAGTGATGAAACCGGCACTGGGCGAGCGGTGAGCGGAGGAGGTTTCGGCTGACCAAAAA
>CAZKUI010000085.1:0-3474 GCA_964555905.1 uncultured Candidatus Bathyarchaeia archaeon
TTTTAAAGTCAAATTCTAGGGTTCTGTAGAGTTCTTCCTCTGCTTTCTCAAAGTACTTGAAGTAGTTGGAAAAGTGCACTATTCCAGCAGCATCTGTGTCGACCCAGCTTACTCTAAAGTTGGTTTTGAATGGTGGCATGCTTCAAGATTTGCCTTTGAAAAAGATAAGTTTAACTCTGCTGGGTTCTGGTAACCAAATTCACTATAAAGATTCGTTAAAGAAAGACACGCTTTGAGGAATATCGTTAGAATGGATTCCTCATTATGGTGGATGTGGTTTTGCGCTCGCTAGAGAAGACCGTCATCACTGGTCAGCTTTCCCCGCCAGCTCCGCTCATCGCGCATTTTATTGTTATTCGCCGTGTTTATTATGGGTTTCCCGGCGCTCGCCTGCTGCAGCCGTCTTCATCCACTCATCTGCCGCGGCACCCGCGAGCTTGCGCTCATCGCGCTTTCGGGCCTCCCCCGTCTACTGGGAAAAATGGAGGTTTTGGTATTTAGGGGTTTACGGCTTCATCCTCTTTGCGGCTTCTTTTAGGGCTTCCACGGCTGGCAGCTTTTTGCCCATGAGGTATTCTATGAATGCGCCCCCAGCCGTGCTGACGTAGGAGAACTTTTCGTGGAGCCCGAGCTTCCTTAGGACTGCCGCCGTGTCCCCGCCGCCAGCTAGGCTGTAGGCGTCAGATTCGGCTACAGCCCCGAACACCTCGCTGGTCCCCTTAACGAAGGGCGGCTTCTCGTAGACGCCTAGGGGGCCACTCACCACTATGGATCGCGCCCCCCTCACCAGCTCCTTGTATGCCCTCATGGTTTCCATTCCCACGTCGAAGATTGGATAGTTCGTTGGGAGCTCCGAGACCTTAACCTCCCTACGCTCCCCCTCAACCTCCACGGCTACATCCTCAGGGACCATGATCCTCTCCGGGTACCTCTCCAAGAACTCCTTCATGTCCGGTATCACGTCGGCTAGGCCTTTCTTCACCAGCACCTGCATGTTGGGTTCCCCGATTTGCACCCCCTTGGCGGCTAATAGGACGTGGCCGACTAGGCCTCCGGCGAGTATTTTGTCCGCTATTCCCCTCTCTAGGACGTAGCGTATGATGCCGACGCACTTCTCCGCCTTCGCCCCGCCGAGTATGAAGATGCAGGGCTTCTCAGGAGCCTCCAGAGCCTTGCTTAGCGCCTTCAGTTCGGCCTCCATAACCCGCCCGGCCACGCTTGGGAGAACCGCGGTGAACCCCACCACCGATGCGTGGGAGCGGTGCGCCACCGAAAAGCCGTCAAACACGAATATGTCGGCTAGGGGAGCCAAGTTCTTCACGAGTTCCGTTTGGGCGTGCTCCTCCGCAGACCTCTTCTCCCTCTCGTAGGGGAGCGTCCTCACATTCTCCAAGACGAGAACCTCGCCGGGCTTCAACTCCCTAATGGCGGCTTGAGCCCTCTCCCCGCAGACGTCATCCACGTACTTAACCGGAACGTTGAGTATCCTACCGAGAATCTCGGCGTGCTCCTTTAAGGGGACGAAGTCCGGCTCGCCGGGCCTCCCCTGATGCGCCAGCACGACGACCTTCGCCCCTTTATCCACCAGCTCCTTTATGGTTTTTGCATGAAGCCTGATGCGCGTATCGTCCAGAACCCTCTTCGTCTCAGGGTCTATGGGGGAGTTTATGTCCACCCTGACCAGAACAGTCTTGCCACTTACGTCTACGTCGTCTAGGGTGAGAAATTCCGGCATTTCCCACCACCTAATATAAAGAGGGGAGGGTTAACGAGCCATCTTGCAGATCTTCTCGATCATCTCGGCTAGCCTGCAGGAGTAGCCCCACTCGTTGTCGTACCACGCCAGGACCTTAACTAGGCGTCCTATCGCCCTCGTCGAGAGCCCGTCTACAATCGCTGAGTACGGGGAGTGTATGAGGTCGGATGAGACTAGGGGCTCCTCGCTGTAGGCTAAGATTCCCTTCAGCGGCGGCTCCTCGGACGCCTTCTTGAAGGCGGCGTTCACCTCCTCGGCTGTGACCTCCCTCTTAAGTATCGCCGTGAAGTCCACTATGGATACATCCGGCACGGGAACCCTCAACGCGAGGCCCGTCATCTTCCCCTGCAGTTCAGGGACGGTCAGCGCCGCAGCCTCAGCCGCACCCGTGGTCGTGGGGACGATGTTCCAAGCAGCCGACCTAGCCCTCCTCAGGTCCCTGTGCTGCATGTCTAGGAGCCTCTGGTCGTTCGTCACCGCGTGGACGGTCGTCATGAGGCCCGCCTCGATGCCGAAGTTGTCGTTCAGGACCTTAGCCACCGGGGAGACGCAGTTCGTCGTGCAGGACGCTAATGATAGTATTGTGTGCTTGTCCGGGTCGTATAGATGGTCGTTCACGCCCGGGACGATGGTGAGGTCCGCGCTGGTAGCGGGCCTCATCGGCGCAGAGACCATGACCTTCTTCGCCCCCGCCTGCAGGTGCTTTGATGCATCCTCCCTCTTCCTAAACCTTCCGGTTGACTCTATCACTACGTAGACGCCTAGATCATCCCATGGGAGCTTGGCTGGGTCCGGTTCGGATAGAACCTTCAGCTCCTTGTACATGTCCTCCCCTTCCGTGATTATGGTGTTGTCCTTTACCGAAACCTTGAATGGTAGTTTTCCGTGGATCGTGTCGTATTGGAGTAGGTGGGCCAGCGTCTTCGCATCTGTTAGGTCGTTTGCGGCGACAACGTTTACGTCAAGGCCTAACTCCAACATCGCCCTATATGCCATCCGCCCAATTCTACCGAAGCCATTAATAGCCACATTTACCTCCACTTTAACCACCACTCCATCTCTACCCACCGGATACATTATAAAAATTTTCATGGAGGCTTAAGGGCATCATTAAGTTGAGGCTTAACCGGAAAACACCGAGCTAAGTTGGACGGGGGTTTAAAAATAGAGGGGTGTGTTTTGAATTCACTCTACGATCTCGATAACGTGCTCGCAGTATGGGTCTCCACGTGATAAAGCCTTGGTGATCGTCACCTTCAGATTGGGTGACAAGTCTTGTGGTATTAGCCCCCATTTTTATTACTCTAATAAAAATGGGGGCTAATTCCTAGAGAACTTTAATCGTTAGATTTGTCAGTAGTGCCTTCGCCCTCCTAATGTTCCCGACAGCGGTTCTGCAGCTGGGGCATGTGCTGGATGCGTCCATAAGTTCCGCCCGGAACTCTCGGTAGGGTTCCACCTTCTCCACGACCCTGTCTACGGCCCATTCTAGGTGGCGTGTGGCGGCGTATGGGGTTCCGCATCCACTGCACCTATGCAGCTCAACCGTGGCCTCGGATTTCGCCTCCTCCTTGCTCTTGAACCAAAGTCGGTAGTCGGTGCCGAGCTTCACAGCCTCGGTGGGGCATATCCTCTCGCAGATTCCGCAGTATGTGCACGCTTCGTACCTATAGGTGATGAGACGCTCGGCGTCCTCATCCCGAGTCTTTATGGTCTGA
>CAZKUI010000085.1:3484-3993 GCA_964555905.1 uncultured Candidatus Bathyarchaeia archaeon
CTCGGGGCCCATACCGAGGATTGTGGCGACGGCGATGAGCTTCCCAGCTCCGGCGGCATCCTCCACGGGTATATTAAACGCTTCCCTTATCACCGGGATGAAATTCCTACCACCTTCACCCCACATCTTCGAGGTAATTTCACTAAGCTTTTCCCTACCGACAACCCTCGACAGAACAATTACGTAGCCCATCAACGCCCCGGTGAGATTCCTCGCGGTTATCTCCCAGCACTTTTCGACCGGGATCCTCTCAGACATATTTTTCTACTCCATTGGTGGGGAGAATACGTGTATCGCCTGACTTAAGTCTTGCGGTATTCCCCTTCAGGTAGCCATTAGAGTAATAAAAATGGGGGCTAACTCCTAGAGAACTTTAATCGTTAGATTTGTCAGTAGCGCCTTCGCCCTCCTAATGTTCCCGACGGCTGTTCTGCAGCTGGGGCACATGCTGGAGGCGTCCATAAGTTCCGCCCGGAACTCTCGGTAGGGTTCCACCTTCTCCACGACCC
>CAZKUI010000086.1:0-3926 GCA_964555905.1 uncultured Candidatus Bathyarchaeia archaeon
GGGAGGATCGCCGACTACGTGATATCCGAGGTGAGGAGGTAGACGGTTAAGGCTTTATGTGCCCATTGGGCTGGTTAAACCGAGGAGTTTAACGTGTCTCCGTCTACGGAGGGTGTGAAGTTTTCGGCGGTTATACTAGCTGGTGGGGGGTCCCGGAGGTTTAACGGTGATAAGGGTTTAGCCCTCCTCGGCGGGAAGCCCCTAGTTAGCTACGTGGTGGATGCGGTGCAGCCCATAGTCCACGAGGTGTTGGTGGTCGTGAGCGACGGCGAGCAGGCTAGGGCTTACGAGGCGGCGCTCGGCGGGGGCGTTGAGGTGATTCTAGACGCATACGAGGGAGAAGGCCCGCTCGTCGGCGCACTCACGGGACTGAGGGCGGCCAACTGGGAATACACGCTCCTACTCCCCTGCGACACCCCATTCCTATCTAGGGACGTCCTAAGGCTACTGCTGGAGATTTGCATAGGTGTAGACGCGGTCGTGCCGAGGTGGCCGAACGGGTACATAGAGCCGCTGCAAGCCGCATACCACACGGAGAGGGCTGCGGATGCAGCGGATGAAGCCCTGCGCGGCGGCAGCCGAGACCTACGCTCCATGATAAGCCGCCTACGGAGGGTCCGCTACATATCCACGGAGGTCCTAAAGCAGCTAGACCAGCGCCTACTAACGTTCACCAACATAAACAGCCGGGCGGAACTAGCTAGGGCGCGGTCAACACTCAAGAAATGGAAAACCCCGCAGTGAAAGGTGCAATTTTGAAACCTAAAGAAGATTCCAACCCATCCTCACTGGGAATATTTATATTAAGCGCAGGCTTCTTGCTGGTAGGCTCAGAGGGTGGTAAACACGTCCTCGGGGCCAGATACAATTCGCTCCATCGAATTATTGAGGTCTACTATAGATAGGCCGCTCGTGAGAACCATCTTAAGGCGGCTCTCGGGTAGATGTAGCAAGGATGGTAAGAGCCGCATTGAGGTAGCCCTAGAGCTTTTTGTTGGGGAGAGGACCTCCGCCTGCTGGTTCTGCGGTCATATCGTCTACCCAATAGTCAGCTGGGCGATTAGGAAGGGTGGAGCGTCCTTCGGGGTAGACGAGGGGACGCTGAAGGAACGCTTTAAAGACCCGTATTGGAGGAGGGGACTCTCAAGCGTCGTCAGGGGGATAGCCAAGTTTGGGGTGAGGAAGCCCTTCACCCCGGGTGCGCCATTCCTAGTCGTCTGGAACTACACGAAGGCGTGCAACCTCAGATGCAAACACTGCTACGAGTACGCTGGCTCCAAGCCGACGCCGGACGAGCTGACCACCGAGGAAGCCTTAAAGGCCGTGGACGTGATGGGTGAGGCGGGCGTCACCATAATCGCCTTCTCCGGGGGGGAGCCCCTGCTACGCAAAGACCTGACGGAGGTGCTGAAGGCGGCGCGCGAATACGGCATATTCACCGCCGTAGCCACAAATGGAACCCTCATCACACGCGAAGTAGCGGAGAGAATGAGGGAATCCGGCATCGGGTATGTGCAGATAAGCCTAGACGGGGCCAAAAGCGAAACCCACGACAACTTCAGGGGAATCCCGGGCGTGTTCGAGAGAACCATCCGAGGCATAAAGAACTGCGTGGAGGCCGGGATATTCACCGAGGTTTCCACCGTCGTCACGAAATATAATTACTCCGAGGTTCCCGACGTCATAGAGCTATGCGAGAGGATGGGCGTAGACTGGTGGATGATGTACAACTTCGTCCCAACCGGGAGGGGTAGGAACATAGCGGATGTGGACTTAAGCCCGGAGGAGAGGGAGGAGCTACTCCGCTACCTGTGGACTAAGCTGAGGAGCAACCCGAGGAGCCAGATACTCTCCACGGCGCCGCAGTACGCTAGGGTTGCCCTCCAGATGGAGGAGGAGCTGAGGAAGGCTGGGGAGCAGTCGGAGGAGGTCGTCATCCCAACCCACTTCTACAACCCACGCCTACATGGCCAGCTCATAAACCTCAGCGAGTTCATAGGCGGGTGCGGAGCCGGGAGGTTCTACCTCGCCCTAGAACCGAACGGGGACATAACCCCATGCGTCTTCTTCCCGCTGAAGGTGGGGAACATCAAGGTGGACGATTTCGAGGAGCTGTGGGACACGAACGAGGTCTTCCAAGACCTACGGGACAGGGACAGGCTGAAACCCCACTGCGGGGAGTGCGAATACAGATATGTATGCGGCGGGTGCAGGGCGAGGGCGTACGCCTACCTAGGGGATTACCTCGCCCCGGACCCCGGATGCATAAACAACATCGAGGTCTGGAATACGCTGAAGGGGTCTAGGCTACAGGAGGCCCACGCCAGGACAGCCTAACGGAGAGAGGGGAAAACCAAAAAGCCGCTGAGGGGATGCGCCTATTGGATGCAGCTTGATTCAGATAATCGGCATAAGGGGAATTCCCATCGTGAAGGAGGGCGACGACATAGGCGAGCTGATCTGCAAGGCGGCTGAACGCCAAGGAACCCCCCTCATGGACGGGGACATCCTAGTGGTCACCCACATCATCGTCTCTAGGGCGGAAGGTAGAGTAGTAAACCTGAGGGACGTGGAGCCAAGCCCGTTCGCTAGGACGATAGGAGAGTTGTACGGCAAGGACCCAGCTCTGGTGGAGGTGGTCCTCCGGGAGGCGAGGAGCATAGTCCGCATGGGAGATGGGCACATCATAACCGAAACCCGGCACGGCATCGTATGCGCAAACTCGGGGGTAGACAAGTCAAACGTGCCCGGGGAGGACTGCGTCGCCCTACTCCCCGTAGACCCCGACCGCTCCGCTAGGGAGATTAGGCGGAGAATAAAGGAGATCACTGGGTGCGACGTGGCTGTGATCATCTCGGACACGTATGGGAGGCCCCTCAGGGAGGGTGAGATGAACCTAGCCATAGGCGTGGCTGGCATGAAGCCCATAAGAGATAGACGGGGGGAGAAAGACCTATTCGGCTACGTGTTGAGGGTGAAGCGAACAGCCATAGCGGATGAACTCGCCTCAGCGGCGGAGCTGGTCATCGGGCAGGCGGATGAGGGGGTGCCAGCCGCCATCATCAGGGGGTATAAATACCCAAGGAGCGAAACAGCCACGGCGAGGGAGCTGATACGGGAGAGGGGTAAAGACCTCTTCCTTTAGCATAAAAACCACATATCATGGATTAGGCTGGTCTTAGATTCTTGAGAGCTTCCGTATTAGGGTTTCCTTGATTTTTGTTATGGCTTTTATGGCCGGGGAGTTGGGGTTGTAGTCTAGGGGGGCGATGCGGCTTGCATCCGCCTTCAAAACCTCTACGTCAAACGGTATGACGCCGATGAGCTCCAGCCCCAAGGCGTCCACGCCCTCCTCTATGAGCTTCGTCCCCTCCTCGTCCATGACCTTATTCCCAACCGCGTAGACCCTCCTAATGCCTATGTCAGCGGAGAGAGCCGCGATCTTCCCGGCGGTTTCTATGGCCTGTCTACCCGGCTCAACCACGCACAGGAGTGCGTCAAATCCCCTAGCCGTCCCCCTCCCTAGGTGTTCCAAGCCCGCCTCCATGTCCATGACTATCGCCTCGTCCCTCGCCAGCGTTATGTGGCTGATTAACGCCCTAATGAGGGCGTTGGCGGGGCACATGCAACCGGAGCCGCCGTAGCGCACGGTCCCCATGATTAGGAGGCGCACCCCATCTGGGCCCGTGATTCCGAAGCGGTCCGCTATGTCCTCCACCCTCGGCGTTAGGGTGAAGACCTCCCCGAATCTCCAGCCGGCCCTCTCCCTGATGAGTTCCTCGTTCTCGGCTATTGGGACAACGTTTGAGACCGCCTCTTGGGGTATGCCTAGGGCGTAGGAGAGGTTCATGGCTGGGTCGGCGTCCACGGCCAAAACCCGGTATCCATCCCGGGCTAGGAGCCTCGCCACCGTCCCAGCCACTAGG
>CAZKUI010000087.1:0-3518 GCA_964555905.1 uncultured Candidatus Bathyarchaeia archaeon
AGTAGTATCATAGCCCTGTAGGGGCTGAACTCCCTCCTAACGTCTAGGTCGATTACGAGTTTCGGCACCCCAGCGAATATGGCGTACCTCACCCGTTGCGGTAGGTCTAGGCCCCTGGCCAACGGGCTCCTGTGGGACGCCAGCCCCACTAGGATGTTTACATCCCCGCTTCGGAAACCCTCTATGAGGTCTTTCCCTCTCCCGTAGACGCCGACCTTAAGGCCCACCTCCCGGATTCGTTCGGCAAGTTCCTCGGCGAAGCCTATACCCCTGTCCACAGGAACGAAGAGGAGGCCTCCATCCCCCAACTTCCTTACGAGCCTCACAGCCTCTCTGATCACGTCTCCGTCGGCTGGCTTCACGTAGAGGTCTACGACGTTCCTCCTCATCTCAAGCCTTGAACCCACCTCGAAGCCAAGTAACTCTTTGAACAGCTTCACACGCTTCGTCCTTCCCGCCCTGATTGAGGCGCTGGAGACCAGCAGGATGCCGACGCTGTTACGCTGAAGGAACTCGCGTATGCGTCTCCTAGCTTCCTCAACCGCCTTGCTCACCCCCTCCTCTCGACCACGCCTAGCCAGCCTGAGGTCCACGATTCGGAGGGCGTCGTCTATGATCTCCTGTGGGAAGCCGAGGAGTCGGAGCACCCTATCCACGTTCTTAGACCTCTTAAGTAGGGCGTCTACGTCGTCCACAAAGACTAAGCCGAATCGTTGGCCGTCCAAGAGGTCGAACCGCCTCGCCAAGAAACTAGACGTAGACAATAAAATGTGGTAACGCCCACCCGCAATCTCAGCCCTCGCTTCCGAGGCCTGCTTCCTGCTTAAATCCGCGTGGTATGCCAACGCCTTCACTTCATCGGTTAGCCCAAGCCTTTCAAGGAACTTCTCCAGCTTAGAGTAGGCCTGTTGAACGAGGAGCTTCGTGGGGAATATTAGATACGCCTTCCTTCCGTTCATAGCCGTGTAGACTGCGGCGACCAAGCCGAAGGTGGTCTTCCCGGAACCCGTGGGCGCCACCAAGGCGAAGCTCCTCCCCATAACCACACGCCTCGCCCACAGCCGCTGAGCACCCCACGGGTCACGACCCACAGCCTTGGAGAACAGCCCATTCAGGCGCTGAAGCCGCTCCTCCCACAGCGCCAGCTGCTCGTAACTTGGAGTGAGCGTCCCCAACTCCTCTAAGAACTCGGCGACACGCAACTTCGTGGGGTTCCTCCCCAAACGCCTAATCAACTCTCGGTCAGGAACGCTCAGGCAGGTCCTACACGGTAGACCTAAGGAAAGCCTATAGCTGTCAATCTCCCCACCGCAGTTAGGGCAGAGGTGCCTGAACCGAACCAGCGGAACCCCCATTTCAGCGTCTACGCACATACTCAGGGGCGTAATAAACTCCATCGCCTCTTAAATCTTACATGCAATTCATTTGGAAAAGCCAAATAACTACTTGGAATAGTGCCATCGGCATAAATCTTGATAATCCGGTCAAAACGTCTGGGTGATTCGATTAATGGTAGTAATTAGATTATCCTTATGCGTTTTTCCGTTGTTATGATCAGCCTTCCTTTGTGTTTATTTAGGTCTATTTTCCTTAGCATACGGTTTGTTGTGTATATTATTTTTGTGGGTGTTGGTGGTTTTACTCTTATTATGATTATTGTTAACTTGCCTTTGTGGATGTGGTGATAGATGTATCCGAAGTCCTTGTCTAGTGTTATTATGGTATATTTGTTGCGTAGGGCGTAATCAGCTATTGCGCCATCTTTTGCACCCTTCAAGTTGACTTCACTTACCCTCTTCGCCACGAACCCGCTCTTTTTTAGAAAATCTGTCAGGGATTGTGGAAGATTTTCGTCAATAAGGAACTTTATTTTTGATTTATTCAAGTGTTAGTATTACCTCCATTTCCGCCAATTTAGCCGCATAGGTTAATGCAGCTTTAACATCCTCGAGTGTGAGTTCAGGGTATTCCTTGATTATTTCCTCTGGTTTCATTCCAGCGGCGATTAGCTCCACTATGAGGTAGACGGGTATTCTAGTCCCCTTAATGACGGGTTTACCCGCCAGCTTCCCAACATCCACCTCAATCCTGTTAAGAAGGCTCCTAGGCATTAAAACCACTTCCTCACTTGGTAATTAAAATAAGGCTCTACTACTAAAAGGCTTTTGTTGTAGTGCCGTCGGCGTAACTCTGATTAATCACCCATCATTCGGGTGTGTTCTCGTCATTCGGCGTGTTATTTTTATGGCGGTGGCTTAGATAAGGGTTTGCATCCCTTCGGTGTTAGTTGGGTGGTTTGGGGTAGCTTTTATTTGTGGGCTCTGCTGATGGCTTTGGGAGACCGCCAGATGAGGGGTGGGGAGCGGAGGGGGCGTCGGCTCTTCACGAGGAACTTCCTCGTCATAGTTGCCAGTTGGATGCTCTGGTCTCCGGTTCACAACTTGGTGGGGGGCTATGAACCCCTCTATATCAAGGCGCTCGGGGCGACCTCCACGATTTTGGGGCTAATATACGCGGCTTTAGCCGCTGCGCAGGCGGTTGCCCGGTTTCCGGGGGGTTATATAGCTGACAGGTTTGGGCGGAGGAGGTTAATCGTCGTTATGGGATTCCTGTACGCATTTACGCTCCTTCTCTACGCCGTAGCCCCGGATTGGAGGCTTATTCTGTTTGCGGCGGTGTTGGGTGGAATATTCCTCATCTACGAGCCAGCCCTGACGGCCATTATGGCGGACAGCATCCCCCCGGAGAGGAGGGGCTTGGGGTATGGGTTTGCAACGGCGCTCCCGAGTTTGGTCAGCCTTCCAGCTCCGTTGCTGGCGGGCTACCTCGTATCCACCTACGGACTTGTCAGCGGCATGAGGAGGGCATACGTGATCGGCGCCTTATTGGGCATCACCGCGTCGGCGTTGAGGTTCGTGTTCCTCGAGGAGACGTATAGAGGTGGTGATAGTGCACCGATCCTGAAGGATTTCGCTAGGGGGTATATGGAGACCTTCCGCTTCGTCCTGAAGGAGGCTTCAGCCCTAGTAACCCTCCACGTCCTCTTGGCGGTTGCCTACGGGATATACCCGTTCGTCTCCCCCTACGCCGTTGAGTATGTTAGAGTGGATGCGGAGATTTGGTATCAAGTCTACTTAGCCGCTGTAGCCGCTAATTTCCTGTTATCCGTCCCGATGGGCTACCTTATCGACAAGCTGGGGAGGAGGAGAGCGGGGATTCTAGCTAGTTTACTGTTCACGGTTAGCGCCCCACTCTACATCTTAGCGGCGTCGCAGACAGCGAACTCCACACCGCTCATCACAATTGCATACTCCCTAACGTCCGTTTCCATCAACGCGCTACTTAACGTGAACTCCGCCTTAAGGGCTGACCTCGTACCCAAACGTGGAAGGGGCCGAGCGTTCACCGTTCTTCTGACCATCTGGAGCCTGTCTTTAGCCGCTAGTAGGTGTTTGTGCGGAATCCTCTATGACGCCGTAGACCCCCGTCTACCCTTCATTCAGTCGTCTGTGGTTATG
>CAZKUI010000088.1:0-3465 GCA_964555905.1 uncultured Candidatus Bathyarchaeia archaeon
GTGGACACCGCCGTGAGGACCCAGCAGAGCGGGTACATGCAGAGGCGCCTCATCAACGCCCTAGAGCACCTGAGGGTTGAGTACGACGGAACCGTAAGGAACTCGACAGGTGACATAGTGCAATTCAAGTATGGCGAGGACGGCGTAGACCCCTCCAAGAGCGACCATGGAAAGGCTGTGAACGTGGCGAGGCTCGTGGAGCAGGTGAAGATAGCCGTGGAGAGGGGCTCCCCAGCCCCGGTGGAGTACATCGAGAAGCAGCTTGAGAAGGTGAAGGGTGAGCTCACCCCGTTGTTAATTGAGGAGCTGCGCACCCATCTTACCCGTGCAGGTCTCCCGAAGAAGGGCGTAGACGAGGTCATCCGGCAGACGGTGGTCGGGTATAAGCGGGCTCAGGTGGAGCCCGGGGAGGCAATCGGCGTGGTCGCCGCCCAATCCATAGGGGAGCCCGGAACCCAGATGACGCTCAGGACCTTCCACTACGCTGGTGTGAGGGAGCAGAACGTAACCCTCGGGCTTCCGAGGCTCATAGAAATCGTAGACGCCCGCAGAACCCCGTCAACCCCGATCATGACCATCTACCTAGACGAGGAGCACAGGCACAGCCGGGAGAAGGCTCTAGAAATAGCGCAGAAGCTCGTCCACACAACCATGGACGACCTCACCAAGGAGATCTACGCAGACCCGATCATGGGCGCGGTGATAATCAAGTTGGATAGGGTGGTGATGAGGGACCGTGGCATAACGCGGGAGGAGTTGGAGAAGGCCCTCCGCCTCTCAGACTGCACGGTGGAGATTGGCGCGGACGAGGTCATCATCAGGCCGAAGGGGGAGGTTACATCCGCCAAGCTGAGGAGGCTGTCTGAGAGGGTTTCCAAGCTCCACGTGAAGGGGGTTCTGGGGATAAAGAGGGTGCTCGTCTCGGAGGAGGAGGGTGAGTGGGTCATCAGGACCGACGGCTCCAACCTCCCGAGGGTGTTAGAAATACGGGGCGTAGACCCCACCAGAACAACCACCAACCACATTAGGGAGATCGCCGCAACCCTAGGCATAGAAGCCGCTAGAAACGCCATCATAAACGAGGCGATGGGCGTCCTAGAGGAGCAGGGACTCGACGTGGACATCCGCCACGTGATGTTGGTGGCGGACATCATGACGGCTAAGGGGACGATCCGCCAGATTGGAAGGCACGGAGTCAGCGGGGAGAAGGGGAGCGTCCTAGCGAGGGCGGCATTCGAGGTAACCGTCCCCAACATAGTGGAGGCGGCCATTCGAGGAGAAACGGACGAACTCCGCGGGGTAACCGAGAACGTCATAGTGGGTCAATCCGTACCAGTGGGCACGGGCCTAGTCAACCTATATATGAGCGTTGCACCTAGTGAGGTTAAGAAGGATGAGTCTCGATAAGGCAATCGCCATGGCGGTGAAAACCGGGAAGGTGCTGTTCGGGGCGAAGAGCGCCGTGAGGAGCGCCAAGCTTAGGAAGGCTAAGCTCATAGTGTTGGCTGAGAACTGCCCGGAGAGCATCCGAAGGGATATAGAGTACTACTGCAAGCTTTCGCGGATACCCACCGTTACCTATGGCGGCAGCAGCAAAGATTTAGGTGCAGTCTGCGGTAAACCTTTTATGATCTCAGCCCTCACCATAAGAGACCCGGGGAAGTCCACCATACTCAAGTTGGTGAAGGGGGATGGCAAGCGGGATTAGATTAACGGCGGAGGAGATGAAGCACATCGCCCTCTTCGAGAGCATCACGGGGGCCACGGCCAAGGACTGCATACTGGACAAGGAGCAGAACCGAGTCATAATCGTAGTGAAGGAGGGTGAAATAGGGATGGCCATAGGCCGCAGGGGGAAAAACATAAGGCTGTTGGAGAAGCTCACTGGGAAGAAGCACGAAATCATAGAGTACTCCGACGACCCCAGAACATTCATCATAAACGCCTTTAAGCCGGCCAGGGTTCTAAACGTCCGGCTTACGGAGAGGCCGGATGGTAAGCTCATCGCGGTTGTTTCCGTGAATCCGAGGGATAAGGGCATCGCCATCGGGAAGAACGGGAAGAACGCTGAGAGGGTTCGCTTCCTCGTCAGGAGGTACTTCAAGATAGAGAATGTCTCCATCGTTTAAAGGGTGGTATTGGGATGGGCTCTAAGGCTCCCCGGGGTGAATTCGCCGCCAGAAAGCTCGTGATGAAGAGGAAGAAGTTCAGGTGGAAGGACTTTTACTATAGGCGTAGGATGCTCCGACTGAAGGAGAAGGTAGACCCCCTCATGGGCGCCCCCATGGCTCGGGGCGTCGTCTTGGAGAAGGTCGGGGTGGAGAGCAAGCAGCCGAACAGCGCCATACGGAAGTGCGTGAGGGTTCAACTCATCAAGTCTGGGAAGACGGTTACGGCGTTCCTCCCGGGGGACGGAGCCCTAAACGTTGTGGATGAGCACGATGAGGTGATTATTGAGGGGATTGGGGGCTCCCGGGGTAGGTCTATGGGGGATATTCCGGGGGTTCGGTATAAGGTTATCATGGTGAATGGGGTGTCGTTGAAGGAGCTTGTTCTCGGTAAGAAGGAGAAGCCGATGAGGTGACGTTAATGGGCGAGAAGAAGAAAGAGGCGAAGAAGGAGAAGGAGGAGGTTAAGCTCTTCGGGAAGTGGAGCTTCAGCGACGTCGTGGTCACGGACCCGGGTCTCAAGCGTTACATATGCCTTAAGCCCGTCTACCTCCCACACAGCATGGGGAGGCACGAGCACAAGCGCTTCGGGAAGGCTGAAGTGAACATCGTGGAGCGGTTCATAAACCACCTCATGCGCATGGGGAAGAACACGGGGAAGAAGGCGCGGGCCATAAAGATGCTGAAGAACGCCTTTGAGATAATACACCTCCGAACCGGGGAGAACCCCATACAAGTCTTGGTCAGGGCCATAGAGAACTCAGCCCCCTGCGAGGACACCACGAGGATAAGCTACGGCGGCATCGTCTACCACCTAGCCGTAGACATGTCACCCATGAGGAGGCTGAACCTCGCCCTTAGGCACCTAGCGGAGGGCGCCAGAAAAAGCGCCTTCAGCAACCCGAAGTCCTTCGAGGAGTGCATCGCGGACGAGCTTATACTCGCATCCAGAGGGGACATGAAGAGCTACGCCGTCCAGAAACGCCACGAAATAGAACGCATTGCGCTGGCAAGCCGCTAAGCCACGCTACTTCAGCATCTCAAACTTCAGGTGGCACTGCCTGTTCTCCGGGTCCACCTCAATCCCGGTGATTTTCGTCTTCATCTTCAGCCGCTTCCTCATGATGTAGGCTGTTAGGTTCATGTATGGGCATACGAACGGCTTAATTCCATCCCTAATTAGTTCATCCTCCACGTCCACGAGTATGCAATCTTCTACCTCGATGCTTATGGTGTCTCCGCTCCTGCTTATCTCAAACCTCTTTGAAACCCCCATCTCATCCACCAAGACTCTGCC
>CAZKUI010000089.1:0-3147 GCA_964555905.1 uncultured Candidatus Bathyarchaeia archaeon
GGTTCTCCCTCAGGTATCTGACGAACACGTTCTCAGCCGCCCAAGTTATGTTCATGGAGTGGGAGCCGCCAGGGGCAACCGTGGTTCCACTCGGTAGTTGGAGGGTGACGTTGCATAGGGATGCGTTGACCGAGAGCGAGGGGAGTATGGGGAATCTTATGAAGTAGTGGTTTTCCTCCTCTTCCACGCTGACCAGGCCGGTTAGGGCGAATGCCACGGCAAGCTTGTATCTGCTCCATCTGGTGATGGTTATGGGCTCCGGGAAGCGCACCCGGACTCCGTAGAAGTTCTCATCCCACATCTTCACGTCCCCCTCAACCAGCAGGCGTTGGCTCGGTTCAGTGATGCTGCGGGCGGTTGCATACAGCGTGTTCTCCTTGAATTCTATGGGGATGCCCACGAGGAGTTCGTGTAGGGTTGCCTCCTCGCCGACCGGGAAGAGGGTTATTGTGTCGTTTACTATGACGAGGCCCCCATCCTCCAGCTGGATGTAGTGCTGAACCTTAGCAACCACCTTTAGCTCCTCGGCTTGGGCATGGCACACGGGCACGAGTTGGATGGCTAGTAGCACGATGAGGAATGCGAGGATCGGGGTTAGCCGCATCCTAGTCAACGGACACCAGCCCATTCCCATAATCCCTAACCCGGTATTTATCGCTTTACGGTGCATAGGAGGTGAGGGGCTTATACTCAAGGTGGACGTAGGGGAGCACACCCCTAGCTAAGGAGGCGCCGAGAATTCTCTCTAAGTCTGAGATGCGCCTAATCTTGCTTCTCTTCCTCGCTTCAACTATCTTCTTTGCGTTGACGGGTCCTATCCCCGGTATTCTCAGTATTTCCCGGTAGGTTGCGGTGTTTAGGTCTATGGGGAATAGGTCAGGCGTCTGCCTAGCCAGCGCCGCCTTAGGGTCTACGTTTGGGAGGAGGCCTCCCTCCAGTATCTGGGCTAGTTCGTCCACGCCTATGCCGTAGTCCCTGATGAGGAACGATGCTTGGTAGAGCCTTCTCACCCGGCTCTTCGGGCATGGGGGTCTACGTTCTAGGGGGGTGTACGGCTGGGGCTCAAATCCGCTGAAGTAGACCCTCCTTAAGCCGAGGCGGCGGTAGAGCATCTCCACCACTTCTAAGTATTGGAGGTCGTCGTCCTCAGCGGCTCCAACCACCATCTGCGTGTCTACGCCAGCCCTCCCACACCCGAACTCCGCATCCGGGGCCCGTAGACGGGCCCTCCTCACCTCATCCACAGCCCAAGAGAGCCTCTTGAGAACCGCCTCCCCGAAACCACCCTTATCTGGGCATATCTCGCTGAATATGTTGGGGTCGGGCGCCTCCAAGTTTACGCCAACCCTGTCAGCCAGCTCAACGGCCTCGGAGATGAGGTGCCTACTCACACCGGGCATGAGCTTCAAATGTATGTATCCAGTAAATCCCCTGCTGCGAAGCCCCCTCAGGACATCCAGCTGCCTTTCTACCACTCTATCCGGGTCTCCGGGTATGGATGAGCTGAGGAATAGACCGGTGATTCTCCCCGTTCTCCATAGGTGTAGGGTGGCGTCCACGAGCTTCTCGGGCTTCCAGCTGAGTGGGGCTCGCCCCCTCCCAGCCCTGAGGCCGCAGTAGGCGCACTCGTGGCGGCATACGTTTGTGAGGAGCGTCTTGAGGAGCGGAACGCGGCCGCCGCGCCCCGACGCCTCGTAGATGGGCGCCACGCACCTATCCCATCTGGCCCCGAGCCTCAGTAGGCGCCATTTATGTCCCCCGATACCCACGCTAAACGTTTTTAATTAACTCCCAGAAATAGGTTTTGGAGTGATGGGACATGAATAAACCCCATCCGTACATCCCAAACTCCGTTCCCGAGCTGAAAAGGAAAATGATGCAGGAGCTAGGAATTTCAAGCATAGACGAGCTCTACTCCGACGTGCCGGAGAAGGTCAAGCTGAGGAGGGCGCTGGACGTTCCCGGCCCTATGACTGAGTATGAACTTTTCCGTCACGTAGACGGGCTCTTATCAAGAAATAGGAACATCTGGAATATGCCCACGTTCCTCGGTGCTGGTTGCTGGCCCCACTACGTGCCATCGGCGGTTATGGAGGTAGTCAGCCGGACGGAGTTCCTCACCTCCTACACGCCCTACCAGCCGGAGATATCTCAGGGGATGCTTCAGGCATTATACGAGTACCAGAGCATGATATGCGAGCTTACTGGCATGGACGTCGCAAACTGCTCCATGTACGACTGGGCCACAGCCCTCGGTGAGGCCGCGAGGATGGCGGCTCGCTTCACCCACCGGGCGGAGGTCGTCGTCCCGAGGATAATCCACCCCGAGAGGCTCTCAACCCTAAACTCCTACACGGAGCCGGCGGGCATACGCGTGAAGCAGGTTGGGTATCACAGGGACTCCGGGCAGTTAGACTTGGAGGAGCTGAAGGAAGCCGTCTCCGGGGACACCGCAGCCGTCTACGTTGAGAACCCATCCTACCTAGGGTTCCTCGAGACTCAGGTCCGGGAGGTTGGGGAGATAACGCACGACGCTGGGGCCCTCTTCATCGTCGGCGTAGACCCAACGTCCCTAGGCGTCGTGAAGCCTCCCGGCGAGTACGGAGCCGACATAGTTGTTGGTGAGGGTCAGCCCCTAGGAAGCCCCATGAACTTTGGGGGGCCGCTCTTAGGCATATTCGCTTGTAGGTGGGATGCGAAGCTCGTGAGGCAGATGCCGGGCCGCATCATCGGGCTGACGACCACGAAGGATGGGAGTCAGAGGGGGTTCTGCATGGCGCTATCCACGAGGGAACAGCACATACGGAGGGAGAAGGCGACATCCAACATCTGCACCAACGAGGCGCTGTGCGCCGTCACCGCCGCCGTCTACATGGCACTATTGGGGCCCGAGGGGTTCCGGGAGCTCGGGGAGACCATCCTATACCGCTCCCACTACGCCATGAAGCGCCTAAACGAGATAGAGGGTGTAACCGCCCCACTATTCAAAGCCCCACACTTCAAGGAGTTCGTGGTGAACTTTGACGGGGCTGGAATGAAGGTGGCGGAGGTCCACCGGCGCCTACTAAAGGCGGGTGTTCACGGGGGTAAACCCATCACAGGGGAGTTCCCCGAACTCGGCGAGTCCGCCCTCTACTGCGTCACGGA
>CAZKUI010000090.1:0-2921 GCA_964555905.1 uncultured Candidatus Bathyarchaeia archaeon
CAGCCACCTCTGAACTACATTTCTGAGGTCGTTAGACGCCGCCAGCTTCACCCCCTCTAGGGATACGGAACCGTATACGGGGATTTAAACGCGCACCTTAGAGATAGAATGCCTCCTCCCCGAGCATGTCATATAGCTCCGGGCGTACGTCCCTCAGGGTTGGGATGAATATTCCCGCCCTGTCCGCCTTTGAGTAGTCCACCTCCCCGACGACGAAGTCCTCCTCGTCATACTTCGCCTGAACGATAACCCTGCCGGTCGGCGAGATGAGGCGGCTCCCACCCCAAAATTGGAGGCCGTCCTCCATACCGACTAGGTTCACGTAGGCTAGGTACGCGTTGTTCTCCAACGCCCTCGCCAGCGTGAACGCCTCGAAGAATAGGCGGCGCACCCCTGGGGAGGCGGAGATGCAGACGAGGAGGTTAGCGCCGCGGAGCCTCAATAGCCGGGCCACCTCGGGGAAGAATATGTCGTAGCATATCATCATGCCTATGCGCCCAGCCTCCGTCTCGTAGACGGGTGCATCATACCCAGGCCTGAAGTACCGCTTCTCCTCGAACACGCTGTGGGTTGGGAGGTGCATCTTCCTGTACTTGCCCACGTAGCCCTCGGGTCCCACCAAGACCGCCGTGTTGTATAGGACCGAGGCGGACGCACCGCTGCGCTCCACCAGCCCGTATATCACGTAGATGTTATGCCTCTTAGCTAGGTCCACCATCCTGTGGGTTGTGGGCCCCGGCACCCTCTCCGCCAGCTCGTAGTACAGGTCTCGGCACATGTAGCCGGTGAGCGAGAGTTCGGGGAAAATGACGAGCTGGGCGCCCTCCCCGCTGGCCCTCTCCACGTACTCCTCCATGCGCCTCAGGTTCCCCTGCACGTCCCCAACCCTCGCGTCGAACTGGGCTAGGGCGATGCGTGTTGGGTTGATTCCCACCTCTATTACCCTCCCTTAGTCTCCGTGAGGTGTGGCAGGCGGAAGTCCATCCCCACGGTTCGGTACTCAAGCTTCACGCACGGGGGCATCCGCCTCTTATGCTCGCTCGCCCTCCACCTACGCAGAACCATCTCCACCAACTCCACGGGAACATTAACCTCCCTAACGACCTCCCTCGGGGTCATAAAGTGCTCCAGGCCGTAGAGGATTAAGTCAAGCACTTCATACCTCATTCCAAGTTCCTCCTCCGCCAGCTGCCCGGGCCACAGGTTTGGGGCTGGGGGTTTCTCGACGATCTCCTCTGGTACGCCTATGTGTCTGGCGAGCTGCCTCACCTGCGTCTTGTATAGGTCCATGATGGGTTCTATGTCGGCGGCCCCGTCGCCCCACTTCGTGAAGTACCCGACCATCGCCTCGGATTTGTCGGATGTCCCGCAGACCAGCCTGTTCAGGCGGTTTGCGTAGTAGTATAGGACCGTCATCCTCACCCTCGCCTTCAGATTTCCGTTGCTGACCCTATCCCGTGGTTCGTAGACGGGTAGGGACGCCCAGTACGCCTCTAGTATGCGGGTTAGGTCCACCTCCTCCACGGGTATGCCGAACTTCTCCGCCACCATGCGGGCGTGCTCCACATCCACAGGCCTGTACGTCTCCCTCTCCGGCATGATCAGGCCGAGCACCCTGTCCCCGCCTAATGCTAGGGAGCACAGGGCCGCCGCTGTGGAGCTGTCTAAGCCCCCTGACAGGCCCAAAACCACCCCATTAGCCCCGCTTCTCTCAACGTAATCCCTGATGAAGCGTACAATCCTCCTCTTCACGTCCTCGGCGTCTATTTTTAGGATT
The DNA here is from genome assembly GCA_964555905.1 of uncultured Candidatus Bathyarchaeia archaeon. Taxonomy (GTDB): domain Archaea; phylum Thermoproteota; class Bathyarchaeia; order EX4484-135; family B24-G1; genus CAZKUI01. The sequence continues at coordinate 1,778 of CAZKUI010000090.1, forward strand.
TCAGCGGTGAGCGGCATCCCGAGTCACAAACAGTTAGTAGGTCGTAGCCACTAATTGATTTTTCTACCCATAAACCGCGGTTGGATAAACATTTTAAGGGCGCGAATACCAATAGTTAGGCAAAGTGGAGGTTACACCGCTTTAGAGAAAAAGGGGAGGTTAACGGCTGTTGGGTAGGAGAAGGAGGAGGGTAATCCGGCTACCGAAGAAGAGGCTCCCGAAGGTGTTCCGCTGCCCGAGGTGCGGAGGGGAGTCCATACGCGTGGAGCGGCTTAAGGGAGGGGATAAGGCGGTAGTCCGCTGCGGCGTCTGCCACCTATCCGGCGAGGTGGAGGTGGAGCCCTACTACGAGGATGTAGACATCTACTGCCGATTCGCCGACCTCTACTACTCAGGTAAACTCGTGGAGAGGGTCGAGGTTGGCGGGAAGGGTTGAGGAGTACCTCCTAGACCGCATAAGGCGGGACGGAGCCATCCACATGGTCCTCGTAGACCCCGAGGTGGCGGGGCCGGAGGACGCCGCCCGGGTGGCCGCCGAGGCGGAGCGCAGGGGCACGGCGGCCGTCATGGTGGGGGGCTCCACCGTGGTCCTGAAGGAGCAGCTGGACTCGGTGGTTAAGGCCATCAAAAAGAGCGTCAAAATCCCCGTCATACTCTTCCCGAATAACGTCACTGGAATAAGCAGGTACGCCGACGCCATCTGGTTCATGAGCCTCCTAAACTCCACGGACCCCTACTTCATCGTTGGAGCCCAAGTCCTCGGAGCCCCGGCCGTGAAGGCGTACGGGCTTGAGCCCATACCCATGGCGTATATCATCGTGGGCCACGGGGTGACAGCCGGGTTCATCGGGAAGGCCATGCCTCTGCCGAGGAACAAGCCGGAGCTGGCGGCGGCATACGCCCTAGCCGCCCAGTACTTAGGGATGAGGTTCGTCTACCTAGAGGCTGGCTCCGGGGCGCCCGAACCAGTCTCGGAGGACGTGGTGAAGGCGGTGAGAAACACCGTAGACATACCGATCATCGTCGGGGGCGGCATAAGGTCGGGAGACCAGGCCAGAAGGCTCGTGGAGGCCGGAGCCAACGTAATCGTAACCGGAACGGTCGTAGAGGAGGACGTAGACGCAGCCGGGAGGAAGATAGGGGA
>CAZKUI010000091.1:0-2906 GCA_964555905.1 uncultured Candidatus Bathyarchaeia archaeon
GGTGAAGACTTCACAGCGCCCCCCGTGGCGTACTTCCACAGAATTTCACCCGTGTTTGCGTCTAGGCAGTAGATATTCCTATCTTCTGAACCCACGTAGACCTTATCCCCAGCCACGGAGGGCGCCGAATAAACAGCCTTAATCTGCTTACTCCACACAAATGCCCCATCTGTATTGAGGCAGTATATCCTCCCGGAGGCGGTCACTAGGTAAATGCGGGATGCGGTGACGGCTGGGGGTGCGTATACCGCAGCGGCGGTGGTATATCCCCATACGAGGCTCCCGTCGCCCCCGTCGACGCAGTAAAGCTTCCCGTCGGAGGTGCCGATGAGGACGTTACCGCCGAGGATGGCTGGGGAGCATCTTATACTCGCGGTGGCGTTGAATTTCCATACGAGGGCTCCGGTGTATGCGTTTAGGCAGTATAGGTTTCCGTCGTTGGAGCCGACGTAGACCCGTTCATTATAGATCGCCGGGGACGACCACACTTCGTCCCCCGTGGTGTAGCTCCAATTTAGCGTCCCGGAGTCGGCGTCTAGGCAGTAGATTTTCTTGTCAAGTGAGCCCACGTAGACCTTACCCCCAAAAACCACCGGGGAGGACTTCACCTCTCCTCCGGTGGGGAACCTCCACACCAAACTTCCATCATCGGCGTCTAGACAGTATAGGTACCCATCATCCGAGCCTATGTAGACTTTACCGTCGGCCACCGCCGGGGAAGATTCCACGAACCCCTCTGTGGTGTAGTTCCATACAACGTCCCCGGTAGCCGCGTCCAAGCAGTAAACACGCTTATCAAATGAGCCCACGTAGACCCTATCATTCACCACGGCTGGCGAGGAGGTCACGGCATCCCCGGTTGCGTAGCTCCAGGCAGTCTGGTTAGTTGTAGGCCCAGCATCGCCGGTGAATCCGGTGTGCTGTGGGTCGCGGCGGTACATGGGCCACCCACCCGCTTGGAGGGCGGCGGGTGGCTTCTTCTCGCAATTAACCGCGGTAGCTCCGATTATTGGTGGTATAATTGATAGGGTCAGCAGCAAAATTGCTACCATAATTGGAAAAACCTTGCAATTTCTTTTCATCAATATGCACCTGTTCAACATTTCGTGGATTTCATTTAGTATAGGCATGCAGGGGAATTTAAATTTTTATGGTTGCCATCCACACGGCTTAAATCTCCGCTAAACTGCGGAATTAAACATTAAATGTACGCCGTGATGGGTAAGCCATAAGACTTAACAGGGGCTTTCCAATAGCTTAATCCAAGCGTTGTGGGGTGACTGGCGTGGAGCCTAAGGTGTTCAGGGTTAGCGGGAGAATTAGGAAGCCGAACCTGAAGACGCACTTCACTAAGGAGATTAGAGCCCTGAAGCCTGAGGATGCGGTTGAGAAGGTTTTCATGGAGTTGGGGAGCAAGCACAGGGCGAAGCGCTTCCAAATCCAAATTCTGGAGGTTAGGGAACTGAACCCCGAAGAGGTGACGGACCCAACCATCAAGAAGTTGTTGGAGTTGTAGTGTGGAGCCGTTGTGTTGACGCAATAATTCATATTCCCCCGTAGACGGATTTTATGTGGGAAGTGCCTTGAGCGAGGGTGGCGTCTCACGAGAGGAGGAATTACGCAGGTTGGTGGCGGAGCTCCAGCTTCTGGAGGGGGTTGCCGAGTCCCTCCAATCCCGGATAAACATGGCTAACGCCGCCATCACCGAGCTTAGACTGGCTAAGTCCACGCTGGAGGGGCTTGAGAAGGGGGGTCCGGGGTCGCAACTCCTCGTCCCCATAGGCGGCGGCTCTTATATCATGGCTAAGCTCCAAAGCCTAGAGAAGGTGATCGTGGGGATTGGGGCTGGAGTCTCCGTGGAGAGGTCTCTTGAGGACGCGAAAAAGGGCTTAGATGAGAGGGTGGAAGCCATCAGGAAGGCTAGAGATTCGCTCCAGAAGAGACTGGATGAGGTGTTGGAGCGCATCCGTGCAAGCAGGGATAGAGCCCGCGAGCTGTCCTCCAAGCTGAGGGGTGAGGCTGGGGGTGCTTGAGGGCCTAAAGCGTTGTCTCTCCTCCTTTGCCGATAAGATATCGAAGACTGAGTTGAAGCCCGAGAATATTCGGCCCATGCTTGAGGAGCTGGAGTTTTCACTCGTAGCCAGCGATGTGGCGCTCCCCGTTGCCGAGGAGATATGCGAGGAGGTGGCCAAGGAGCTGACCGGGGTTCAAGCCCCACGCTTCGGAGATAAGCGTTCCTTGGTGAGGGGGGCGCTGAGGAGGGCGCTCCTCAAAACCTTCGAGACGGGTGAGAAGGTAGACATCCTTCGGCTTTTGGAGGAGAAGCGTAGGGAGGGCGAGCCCCTAGTCATCCTCTTTGTCGGCGTGAACGGCACGGGAAAAACGACGACCATCGCGAAGTTGGCTAAGTACCTCCTAGACCGCCACTACACGGTTCTACTTGCGTGTAGCGACACGTTCAGAGCTGGCGCAATAGAGCAACTTGGGGAGCACGCTGGGAGGCTTGGAGTCCGCATGCTGAAGCACGAGTATGGGGCTGACCCAGCGGCTGTGGCGTACGACGCTGTGGCGCACGCTAGAGCCCGGGGGATAAACGCAGTCCTCATAGACACGGCTGGGAGGATGCAGACGGATAAGAACCTCATGGAGGAGGTTGCGAAAATCAAGCGCGTGGTTGAGCCAGACCTGACAATACTAACCGTAGACGCCCTCACTGGAAACGACGCCGCAAAACAGGCGGAGGAGTTCCACAAACGCATAGGGATAGACGCAACGATACTCACGAAGGTAGACGCGGACGTGAAAGGTGGAGCCGCCATAAGCGTAACCCACACCACGAAAAAACCAATAATATTCATAGGAACAGGACAAAAATACGAAGACCTAGAGCCATTCAACCCAGAAAA
>CAZKUI010000092.1:0-2689 GCA_964555905.1 uncultured Candidatus Bathyarchaeia archaeon
CGAGATAATAGGAATAGAAATTCTAAATTTCTCCAAATCAGGCATAGATTTAAACGAGGTAATTAAAAGAGGCGTAGAAACGGTAATGGAAAGATGATATTCACTATTCACGCAATACAAAGAATGAAACAAAGAGGTATAACTATAGACCAAGTAAAATCATGCCTCGAAAAGCCAGACAAAATTATTGAAAATGAAGTTCTTAAGGCGATTAAGAAAATTGATAATAAAATTTTGGTAGTATGCTATAAAAAGGCTGGAGAAGAAGCAGTAATAATAACCGCATATATCACGTCAAAAATTAAGAAATATCTCTAGACAAATCGCTTTCTTCAGTCAAATCGTTTTGTTTCCATTCTTTTAAGTATTTTCTAAATGAATGTAAATAAATGATGGGAGGGTTGATTGTCTATACTGGTTTGAAGTATAGTATGTCGTTTATTGACGCTTTTCTCTGTTCTGGTGGCTTTAGTACCGCTTCCACTTCCATTCCTATCTCTACTTCTTCTGGTTCTACTTCGCCTATTTTGTGTAGTATTCCGCCTACGACGCCGTCCATTCTTATTATTGCGTAGATTACTGGTTTTTCTAGGGGTTTTCCCTCCTCGTCTACGTAGCTTATTGTGTATGTGTAGATGTATCCACGCGTCCCTAGGTCCACCCACTCCTTCAGTTCTGAGAAGCAAGCTTCGCAGTATAGTCTTGGTGGGAGGTATATTACGCCGCATTTTTCGCATTTTGCGCCCATTATTCTCCCGTTTTCCTTAATCTCCCTGAAGAACCTCTCACCCGCCACGCCTAGGGTGTAGAGGTAGTCCGCCTCCATCGTCCCAAACTGGTGCTTCAATAGCCTCGGGTCTCTAATTCTCTCAAGGGACACGCTTCACACCCCCATTATCGGCTTGAAGTATTTTATGTCCGTGATGGAGCCCTTGCGCTCCTCAGGCGGCTTCCAGACGGCTTTTACCCTCACGCCGAAAAGCCTCCCCGCCTTTGCCTCCTCTATGTCCACCTCACCTATGTAGTGGAGTATGCCCATCCCCGGAGACGCGCCATCAAGTTCTATAACGCCGACCACCACGGGGGTCTCAAGCCGGCTGCTGTCCGCCGCTAGGTAACTGATGGAGTACGTGTTAATTTTTCCGGTGTCCTTCACGTAGACCCACTCGTCGGTGGGCCTGAAGCACCACTCGCAGTACATCCTTGGGGGGACCATTATGCGCCCACACCTGAAGCATTTACGCCCAATTATGCGCCCGTTCTTCAGTTCCTCTAGGAACCTCCCGATTGCGACGCCGGCGCTCCACGCGTACTTCGCGTTCGGTCTCCAACTCTCCTTTGGGGCTGCGTTAAACTCCTCCCTTGTGAGTCCATGCCCCGGGTACCTCTCAATCTTCACGCTCAACCTTCCTTCACCTCCCTAAGCCCTCATGATGATGACCGCCCCAACCTGCATGAGGTCGCCCCACGCCTGAGCCAGGCCCGTCCTAGCATCCGGGACTTGCCGCTTTCCCGCCTCTCCGCGTAGCTGCCAGAATATCTCGCAGAACTTCATCATCCCAGCCGCCGCGATCGGGTTCCCAACGCCTAATAACCCGCCGGACGGGTTCACCGGTAGGTCTCCATCCCTCTGCGTTACGCCCTCCTTCGTGAGCTTTGGAGCCTCACCCTTCCTCGCCAGTTGTAGACCCTCCATGTGGTGTAGCTCCTTGTAATCGAAGGGGTCGTAGACCTCGGCTACGTCTATCTCCTTGCGTGGGTTGTGGATTCCAGCCATCCGGTACGCCATCCTCGCCGCGTACTCAACGTACTTCGGGTAGGCGAGCTCCCTGTTCGTCCAGTGGGTGGAGTCTAGGCACCACCCAACCCCCTCAATCCAGACGGGTGAGTCCGTCACACGCTTGGCAATGTCCTCCGAACACAGGACCGCGGCGGCCGCCCCATCGGTGACGGGGCTTATGTCAAGCCTCTGCACTGGCCAGACCATCACCGGGGAGTTTAGCACATCCTCAACGGTGATTTTCGCGGCGAGCTGGGCGCATGGGTGGTCTAGGGCGTTCGCCTTGTTCTTCACGGAGACGAGCGCGATGTCCTCCTTCTTAATCCCGTAGACGTGCATGTACCTATGCATCTCCAAGGCGAATATCCAAATGAGGTTCGGCCCCAGGGGCCTCGTGAGTATGGGATCCCATATCGTTGAGAAAGCGAACTGCGGGTGCGGCTGGCAGGAACTCATCTTCTCCTCCGCCACCACGAGGCACGTGTCGAACAGGCCTGACGCCACGTGCCACCAACCCGCTATCGGGGTGAAGACTCCCGTGCCCCCGCCCACGTAGACGCGCATGTACGGCTTCCTCCAGGCCCCAGCACCGTCGCTGAGGTACTCGCCCTTCATGTGGACCCCGTCGAAGGCGTCCGGCGCCGTCCCCAGAACCACACAGTCTATGTCACGTAGGGTGAGACCCGCCGAGTCGAGGGCCATCTTCGCGGCTTCCCAGCAGAGTTCTCGTCCCGTCTCCTTCATCCTGCGCCTGAAGAGCGTCATTCCAGCTCCAACGCAGGCGACACGACGCTTAATCAACCCTCAGCCACCTCCCTCTCCCTGCTTAAGACCACCACAGCCCCGGTGGCCGTTGGGATTCCCCTCCAGCACTGCGCCAACCCAACCTCAGCGTCTGGGACCTGACGC
>CAZKUI010000093.1:0-2582 GCA_964555905.1 uncultured Candidatus Bathyarchaeia archaeon
GCCCAAGAAACCTGCTCTCTTATATTGGCCATCTCGAATAGGTAGCGGTTTAATCCTGCCTCCTCAATCACCCTCTGGTACGTGGGCTCGTGCATGGCCGGGGAGCATGCGGCGACAACCACCCTATTCAGCTTATGCTCTTTAATCGCCTTCTTTATGAGCTGCTGGCCCGGCTCCGAGCACATGTAGACATAGTGCTCGGCGTGGACCACGTTGGGGAGAGTCTTGGCGTACTCCGTGACCGCCTCTACGTCCACAACCCCAGCGATGTTTAGGCCGCAGTGGCAGACGAACACCCCTATGCGGGGCTCCTCCACCCTCTCACCCTCACTCATCCCCTCGGAACCTCCCAACCCAACCTCCTCCAAACAGAATCCCTCGCCCTAGAGAAGCCCTTAGCTAGGAGCTCCCTAGCGGCGTACTCCGGGGAGGTGAGCCTCTCTAGGGTCTTATTCCACGCCCCTGAGCGCACGGGGGTATGCCTGATGGAGGTGCGCTGAATCTCTATGGCGTCCTCCGGGCAGGCGATGCGGCAGGCGCCGCAGTAGACGCAGGTTGCCTCGTTAATGCGAACCTTCCCATCATCCCCCAAGTAAAGCGTGCCATCTATCGGGCAAACATCCACACAATCCCTACAACCCTCAGGGCACTTATCTAAATCGATTCTGATGCTCCCATGAAATATCTTATTCACTCGGATTGCACCCTGAGGAAACTTAAATTCGCACACCCGACAGCAGGGACACGCCTCCCTCTCGATTTCAATTGATATTTGCAGTTCCTCCGGGCGCTCCACCGCGTTTACATCCTTCACCTCCCTGCCATCCTTGTCCAGTGCTTTTATGGTGATGATGTTTAGGGGGCATACGTCGGAGAGTTCTAGGCATTTTATGTCGCATTTGCTCGCATCCACGAATATGTCCCTCGTGAGTTGCGGGAAGCTCTCCGTGTTTATCACTGGTATGACCTTCTCCCCGTCTACGCGAACCTGCATGGCGCCGAAGGGGCAGATGGCGCTGCATATTCCACAGAAGTTGCACTTCTCTAAATCCACATCAACCACGGGCTTCCGAGCTGGCTGACCCTCCACCTTCTGGGCGGCCTTAACGCTAATCGCCTCCTTTGGGCAGGCGAGGCTGCAGATTTCGCACCCCACGCATCTATTCTTGTCTAGGATTAGTGAGTACTTCCTCAGGTATAGGGTGCGTTCTATAACGAGGCTGTCAGCCGTCTCAAACTTCAATACCTTCATGGGCAACTCGGCATCCCATTCCTCAAGGGCGTTAGTCAAAATTGTGGACTCTCAGAACCTATTTTTAAATTTCCTTGTTTCTATCCAGTAAGCCAGCTCGCCGTCTACGTCTAAGGAAAATCCCGCACTGCTAGAGGATTAATTTTAAATTGCTATAGCTTAGATTCACCTTTTGGGTGTGTGGTTTGGTTGAGGTTGAGGGGTATGAGGTAAAGGAGGGGCTATACTACTCGAAGGATTACGCATGGGTGAAGGTTGAGGATGGGAAGGTCCGCATAGGCATCACGGACTACGCCCAGAAGCAACTCCATGAAGTGGTCTTCGCAGAACTCCCAGAGGCGGGCTCAACGATCACGCGGAACGAGCCGTACGGAAGCCTTGAATCCGTGAAGGCGGTCTCAGACCTCATCGCCCCAATCAGCGGAACCGTGGTGGAGGTGAACCAAGCCGTTGTGGACAATCCAGGCCTCATAAACGAGGACCCGTACGGGGAAGGCTGGCTGCTCGTAGTCTCCCCATCAAACCTAGAGGCGGAGCTCGGGGAGTTGATGGACTTCAACGCAGCGGTGGAGTGGCATAAAGAGTTGGTGAAAGGGAGTTAGGGGTTGGCTAGGCGTATAGTTATCATCGGCGGAAACGCCGCCGGAATAAACGCCGCCTCCTTCGCTAGGAAGACGGACAGGGATGCGGAAATCACCATCATAGAGAGGGATAAGTACGCCGTCTACTCCAGATGCGGCCTCCCATTCGTCATCGCCGGCGAGATCCCAAGCTTTGAGGACCTCGTCCTCTATCCACCCGACTACTACAAGATGATGAGGATTGATCTCCGAACCGAGACCACCGCCACCGCCATAGACAAGGACGCCAAGACGGTGGAGATTCAAGACAACAAGACGGGCGCGACGGAAACCCTAGAATACGACAGCCTAGTTCTCTGCACCGGGGCTAGGGCGTGGATTCCACCAATTGAGGGCAGAGACAAGAAAGGCGTCTACATGCTGAGGACGATAGACGATGGGCGCGCGATAAGCGACGCCATAAGGGAGGCCAGGGATGCGGTGATAATCGGCGCTGGAGCCATAGGCCTAGAGATGGCGGCCTCCCTCAGGGAGAGGGGGCTAAACGTCACCGTGGTGGAACTCTTACCTCATGTGCTACCCGTCTCCCTAGACCAGGACATGGCGAGGCTGGTGCAGAAGAAGCTTGATGAGCACGGGGTTCGGGTGATCACGGGTAAGGGCGTAGACGCCATACTAGGAGACGAAAGGGTGAAGGCGGTCTCGGTGGCTGGGGAGGAGATAAAGGCGGATATGGTGATCGCCGCCAC
>CAZKUI010000094.1:0-2479 GCA_964555905.1 uncultured Candidatus Bathyarchaeia archaeon
ACCCGCGCCTGCTCGCAGAACCTCCCCCTGAAAGAGCAGACCTCCCTCACGGGAACCTCGGGGCCCTCCAGAACCTCCACGTTCCCGAGCTGGTAGACGCAGGGTGTGAATATGGACTGGGAGTCGTCGGTTACCACGCCCCTTATCCTCGCGTATCCAACCTGCTTGTATCTCGTGGAGCCGTAATGCTCGCGCACCTCACTCCAATCTTTCACGAACCGCATGAAGTACTCCCGCCCCGAGAACATCCCCTGAATCGCCTTCCTCGCCTCCGTCTTAACGAAATCCCTGAATGGGACTTCGGTGTCCGTGGAGCGGAATCTATGGAGCCTTTTCAGCCCCTCAACCGTATATGGGGAGAGAACCCCGGCCTCCCTCAGCGACTTTAGGGCGTGGTAGACCCGTCTACAAGCATCCACGCCGTAGAAGATTAGGTCTATGTCCGATGTAGGCGTGTGTATTCCGGTTAGGAGGGAGCCGGAGACCCCCATCTGATTCCACCCGATTCCAGCCTCCGCCCGTATAATCTTGGCGAGTTTGAGGGCGGCTTCCTCCACCCCGTCTAGGCTGTCCACGCTTAGCATTTCACGGAGCCTAGTCCTCGGGTCGTAGCGGAACACCACGTCGGTGACGGGAACCTCGCATAGAACCTCGTCAAAGACTGGGTCGTAGACGAGGTAGTTCGGGTATCTCCCGCGTAGGAGGGCGTAGCGTTCAGCTAGGGGGTAGACCTTCCGGTACCTGACGCCCCTCCAAACCCTACCCCCCTCGGGGTGAGGGATGAACCTCGGGTAGGCGATGAGGCGGCCGGGTGGGTGGACGAGACCCTTCACATCCCATAGGGCGTGGTCGCGGGTCTCGATTACGTCGCCCTCCCTAGCAGGCATCCCAGCGTCCACCACGCCTACCAACGCTCCGGGAGTAGGCCGCTCGCCCTCAGGGTTAGGAGTAGGGGAATCCCAATTGCAGCGGAGGCAGCCGTCATGGAGAGCCTCTCAATCATGGATACGGGGAGCATGTACATGAAGAGGGCGGGCACGCTGGGGAGCCCCATCCCCTCCACCATGGAGTTAACCCACTTCAGGGGGATGAGCCAGCCGATTGCCTGTATGAATATGATGTTCCCCGTCATGTGGTCGGTCATTATACCAGCGTAGCTGGATAGGGAGACGGCTGCCGCCAGGCGCTTCTTGTCAGACTGCAGCCAGCTCGCCAGTCTTCCTTGGAACACGAGCGGTATGAGTAGGGCGATGATGTGGGGTATGGGGTATAGGGGGGCGTTCCTCCCCACCCAAGTGGCGTACCAACCGGCGATTAAGGCGGCGAGCAGGGCTGAGGAGGCAACCCAACCCCTACCCCTATAAACGGCTGACGAGGTGACCACCGCCCCCAAGACAGCTGGGATTACCATAAGACCGCCGAAGGGGCTCGGGCTCCCGGGCGGGAGAATCCACGCCAGCAAATTCCCAATTAGGATGGTGAGTGGGCCTAGGTACGGTCCTAGTAGTAGGGCGTAGACGGGTGCAAGAACCACGGAGAGGGAGATTTTGCCGCCCGGCGCCCCCACGATTGGTATGCCGGGCAGGACGGTGGACGCGGCGTAGAGGGCGGATAGGGAGGCGACCAGGCCGACGTCCCGGGCTGTGGGCTTCTTCAACACGGTCTACACCTTCGCTGTGTAGTTTTCTACACAACGAAAAACACGCCCCATATATAACTCTATCGCACCAACTCGCACCTCTCTATAAACCGCGAATACCAACCCAGAAACTCCCTTCTGGTGGAGAAATGAACTTCTAATGGAGCATCCATACCCACTTCCTTACGCACATCCACCAATATCCTATATTTCAACTCCTCATTCATGCGTCTACATACCACGAGTATGTCTATATCGCTGGAGGCTGTATATCTTCCAGTGAGCACCGAGCCGAACACGTAGACCTCAGCGTCGGGGCAGTATTTCTTCACCACATCCTTAACAACTTCGGCTAACTCCCTATACCTACTTAAGTACGCGAGAGTCCTCCTGCCCTCCTCCACATAAACATCAAATCTCCTCGACAACCCTAGAGAACACCTCCCTCACAAACTTAAGCAACTCTTCGACCTCCTCAAGGGTCAATTAAATCGCTACCTTAAAGTTATCTTCATTAAACTTAAAAATCGAGCGGCGTTGCGTCATTCTTTATCTCGTTCGCTGCGTATTAATTATTGGGTTGGTGTTCAGCTGTGGGTGTGGAGGGGGTTTGGCCTTACGTCCTTCCCTTCCCCTTAGATGAGGAGAGCCGTAGGGCGATCTGGGGCGTCCTCACATCCCGGGTTGGCTTAAGCATACTCAGGAGCCTACCCATCAAGGGCCGCGTTTACCAGCGGGACTTGATCGCGGCGCTCCCATACTCCAACAAGTCTATCATCACGCTCCTGAAGCGGATGGTCTCCGCGGGGTTGCTCAGGGAGGGCTTCGACTGGGTTGGGG
>CAZKUI010000095.1:0-2442 GCA_964555905.1 uncultured Candidatus Bathyarchaeia archaeon
TGGGATTCCCCTCCAGCACTGCGCCAACCCAACCTCAGCGTCTGGGACCTGACGCCTCCCAGCTTCGCCCCTCAGCTGCAGGACAACCTCCAACACCTTATGGAGGCCGCACGCCTCTAGGAGGTCCCCAACCCCTAGGGAGCCGCCGGACGGATTCACCGGCAGGTCCCCATCCCTCTCCGTGACACCCTCCTCCAAGAGTAGGCCCGCCTCTCCGCGGCCGCAGAGTCTCAGTTCCTCCATGTGTTGGAGTTCCTTGTAGGAGAACCTGTCGTCTATCTCGGCTAGGTCTATGGTTCTTGACGGGCTTCTGATTCCAGCCATCCTGTACGCCATGTCGGCTGCTATCCACGCATAGGCGGCTCTGCTCCAATCCCTACATTCAAGCTGCGGCGTGTCCGTGCACCAGCCCACGCCTTCAATCCATATGGGTGTATCTGTGAGTTTCCTCGCGGTTTCCTCCGATGCCAGCACCATGACTATGGCCCCGTCCGCTAGGGGGCTCACCTCAAGTTTCTTGAGGGGGTGGAACAGCACCTCGGATTCCAGCACATCGTCTACGTCTATGTCAGCTCCGTAGACGGCTAGGGGATTACTGAGGGCGTTACGTTTATTCTTCTCGACGACCATGGCGCACTGGTCCTCCGTGGTCCCGGTGTCCCACAGGTACCTGTTCATCTCGAGGCCGGCTAGGTAGTAGGGGTGTCCGCCCAGCGGCCTGTGGAATATGGGGTCTAGGGCGAATGCTACGACGCCCTCGTAGGTGAGGAGGTCTGACGCCTTGCTGTGCGCCTCCACAACGGCTATGTCTACCAGGCCGCTGGCTATCTGCATGTAGGCGGCTATCAACCCGAACATGCCGTCCGCCGAGACGGTGCAGACGGGCTTCAGGACGCCGCCGAGCTGGTCCGGGACGAACTCGTCAAATATGCTGAACCCCTCCCAGTAGTCCTCGGAGCATGATATGAAGCTCTCCACGTCCCGCCTTGGGTCTACGCCAGCGTCCTCGTAGGCCCTCGACGCCGCCTCAAACATCAACTCCTTATAGGAGACATCCGGCGTCATGGAACTGAAGTTCGTGTATCCAACCCCAACTATGGCAGCTCTCTCCATACAACTTCCTCCGCATATGGGTTATACAGAGGTTGCATAAAACTTACGACAAACGGCATTCAGCGGGAAGACGCTGGTTGCCGTTAATCGTCGAGATGCGCATCGACGTGCATCGTATAAAGGTTAATTTTTACCCCGAAGTTTGAACTCTTGGGGGTTATTTTGGTTGGGAAGCCCTTAGCGGCTATAGTCTCCGCGGGTTGCACCCGGTTCGGCAGGCTTGAAGGCGTCTACGCGAGGGAGCTATTCGCCGAGGCGTTTAAGGAGGCGTTGGATGAATGCCCAAACCTAGACCCGAGGAGGGACATCGAGGGTGTATTTGTTGGCCAGATGGCTGGTGAGGCCTATGAACATCAGGGCCACTGGGGGCCTATAGTTTCTGATTGGACTGGGCTGATTCCAGCCCCCTCTATACGCATGGAGAATGCCTGCGCATCTTCATCAGCCGCCCTTAGGTGCGCCATATTCGCCGTAAAGTCGGGCCTAGTGGATGTCGCCTTGGTTGGTGGGGTGGAGAAGATGACGCATAGAACCACCTCGGAGGTTCAGGAGTTTCTAGGTCTCGCCTCAGACCACCCATTTGAGCAGTTCAACGGGCTGACCTTCCCGGGGCTATACGCCCTCATGGCTGTGGCGCACATGCACGCGTATGGAACCACCGAGGAGCAACTCGCCATGGTGGCGGTGAAGAACCACAGGCATGGAGCGCTGAACCCAAAGGCGCACTTCCAGAAGGAAGTAACCCTTGATGCGGCGTTATCGTCTCGGGTGATCGCCTGGCCCCTGAAGCTCTACGACTGCTGTCCCATCAGCGATGGGGCAGCCTGCCTTATAGTCACGAACCCTGAAATCGCAAAGCGATATACGGATACACCCGTCTACATCATCGGAACGGGGCAAGCCTCCAGCGAGATAGGCCTATACGAGAGGGAGACATTCACGTCCATACCCGCCGCTAAGGTGGCAGCCCGGAGGGCATACGAAATGGCGGGGGTTACGGCGAAGGACGTAGACGTTATAGAGGTCCACGACTGCTTCACCATCGCGGAGATAATCGCTTATGAGGATCTAGGCCTATGCCCGGTTGGTGAGGGTGGGAGGCTCGTGGAGGAGGGTAGGACAACCTTGGAGGGCGACATGCCCGTGAACGCCTCCGGGGGCTTAAAGGCGAAGGGGCACCCGGTTGGGGCTACCGGGGCGTCTCAGGCGTACGAGGTCTTCCATCAGCTGAGGGGCGAAGCTGGGAGGCGTCAGGTCCCAGACGCTGAATTAGCCCTGACGCATAATGTGGGGGGTTCCGGTGCAACCGCCATCGTTCACATATATAGG
>CAZKUI010000096.1:0-2317 GCA_964555905.1 uncultured Candidatus Bathyarchaeia archaeon
ATTCTTAAACCTTAAATTATTCCGGTGTAATTCAGTTTTAGGATGTGGTTGCGTGGGGTTGAGGAGGTGATGGTATGAGCAAAGGGAAGCCGTTCTACGTGCGGTTTGAGGTTCCTCAGGAGGTCGCTGAGGCCTCCTATGAGGCCCTGCGCGTGGCTAGGGAGACCGGGAGCGTGAAGAAGGGGACTAACGAGACCACGAAGGCTGTTGAGCGTGGGGTGGCCAAGTTGGTGCTCATCGCCGAGGATGTAGACCCACCGGAGGTCGTGGCTCACCTGCCCCTCCTCTGCGAGGAGAGGGGCGTCCCATACGTCTACGTCCCAAGCAAGGAGAGGCTCGGCGAGGCGGCGGGCATAGGGGTGTCGGCGGCGTCAGCGTGCATCGTGGAGCCCGGGGAAGCCAAGGAGCTACTCGGGGAAATTATTGAGAGGGTTAAGAAGCTGAGTGGTGGGGGTGGATGAGCGAGGCTGAGAAGCCAACGCCAGCCGAGGTAGTCCAGATACTTGGAAGAACAGGCGTAACTGGGGAGGTAATTCAGGTTCGGGTGCGCATCATGGAGGGCCGCGACAAGGGGAGGGTTCTCACCAGAAACGTGAAGGGTCCAGTCCGCATCGGCGATGTGCTCATGCTGAGGGAGACGGAGAGGGAAGCGAGGAAAATTAGGTAGACGGGTGGAGCAACGTGCCCAAGGCCAGATCGTGCTCCTTCTGCGGCCACGAATTCCCCCAGGGAACCGGCATCATGTACGTGAGGAACGACGGGAGCATACTCTGGTTCTGCTCGAGCAAGTGCAGGAAGAACTACCTGGAGCTGAGGAGGGACCCGAGGAAGTTGAAGTGGACGGAGTTCTACGGGAAGAAGGAGAGACGTTAAAGGGGTTGCGAGCCTTGGAGGTGGAGCGCACCTTCATATTCCTGAAGCCCGAAGCCATAATGCGCGGCTTAATCGGGGAGATAATCTCCCGCCTAGAGCGTAAGGGGCTGACGATCACCGCCATGAAGCTGGCGCGGATGACGAGGGAGCAGGCTGAACGCCTATACGAGATGCACAGGGGGAAGCACTTCTACGAGAGGCTCGTAGCGAGGGTGACCGAGGCGCCGGTCCTCCTCATGGTGGTTGAGGGGCCGAGGGCTGTCGCGACCGTGAGGAGCCTCATCGGGAGCACGGACCCCTTGGAGGCGAAGCCGGGGACGATCAGGGGGGACTACGCCCTGCTGACCGGAAGAAACATAATACACGCGGCTGACAGCCCGGAGAACGCTGAGAGGGAAATCTCTATATTCTTCACCGAGGATGAGATACTGAAGTACAGAAAGCCGGCGGAGGCTAGGTATTTATACGTGGAGTAATGGTTTATAAGCGTTGCATCCAAATATCATGACAAGAACCACTTGGGGGATGATTGCATACCCATCAATCTGAACGCTGGGGAGCGGCTTCTTAGGAAGGGTAGGGCGAAGTGGATTACCACGGTTGTAGACGTTTATGGCAGGCATGACGTGGTGGTTCGTGGAACCCTCTTCCTCACGAACATGCGCCTGGTCTTCAAGAAGGACTGGTATATTGTGGGTGCTGGATTGCCGGGCCAGGTTGATATATGGCTGAGTAGGGTAGACTCCGTGAGGGTTGGGGAGGCCGTCTACAAGTGGGGTTTCGGCTCCATAAGGTTTGGGCAGGGGATGGGCTTCACGGTGGTAACCACGGATGGAAGTAAGTATAGGTTCGCCACCGGGAATGAGACTGAGGCGTGGCTTAAGGCGCTTCGGGAGGCTGGCTGAAACGCCGATACGCATAGAAAGAACGCTCTACAAAGGATTTGCGGAACTCGCCACAAAATATAAACTATCCGAGGATGGCCTAAAGGTCTACCTCACCACACCCGGAGACCTCCACATCACAACCTCCGGCGTAATATTCGAGTCCGGTCTGGACGGTTCCGAGCTGAGAATCAACTTTGATGATGTAGTGGGGGTGCTCACCCCGAGGTTTGTGATCGCGAAGGTTGGGGACACCTTAAAGGCGTACGGGAAAGAAGCACTCGGGGAGTTGGGGGAGGCCGCCGTCTCCGCGGCCCTCTCGTGGCTGAAGGTTGAGAAGACCCTAGACCCAATATACAAGCTTAGAAGCTTAATCGTGCATATCACCGGAACTGGAGCGTTAATAATTAAGGTTCGGGATGTAGACGAGCCGTTAGTCTTCCTAGCCAGGCACGTAGACAAGGCATATCAAAGCCTACTGGAAGCCACGCAACGTCAAAAATAACACGCCAATTACATAGAAACTTTACAGAATCAAGACCGAAAACCTCTTTTTAGGG
>CAZKUI010000097.1:0-2259 GCA_964555905.1 uncultured Candidatus Bathyarchaeia archaeon
CACGAGGGCCGCATGGCCCACAGGCTCTCAAGGCCTGCGCCTTAGTCCGCTCGGCCACCCCGGCTGATATAGATTTTGGTCGTGCATGGCTAAAAAGGGTTCCTTGGGGTGCATTCACCTACGTGGGGGAGGGGAAGCTTTTAGGCGTCTACGTCCCCTGATATAACTCTAGGATCTCTTGGACGACCGCTTCTAAAGCGTTTAATTTAGTGGAAAATGCCTCGATTTTCTTGGCAACCCGCCTGTATTCGTGGTTTCCAAGTATTTCATTCACGGCTTTTAGCAGGGTTTTTCTGTTTAGATCTTTCTGCCTTAATACTTCAGCCGCCCCTATCTCTTTGGCTCTTTCAGCGTTGTTCATTTGTTCCGTGTGGCTTGGGGTCGGTATGAGGATGAGAGGTTTCCCGTAGCATAGGGAGTGCATGATTGTTTCGTGCCCAGCCCTAGCTATCACGAGGTCGCATGCCTTTAGGTATTCGAACCTATTTTTGACCCATCGGTAGAGGCGGAAGTTTTTACTGTTCTTTAGGAGTTCGGGTTGGGCGTTTAGGTATCCCATGGACATGACCACCTGATAATCATCCGGAAACCTCTTGAACATGCCTCTTAGGGCGCCTATCAGGAACGCCCTTTCCCGAAGTGGGCCGCTTATTGGGGCGAATATGAGGGGGCGGTCTACGTCTAAACCTAGCGCCTCCTTGAGTTTCTCTTGGCTTGGCAGTTCCTCGGGTCTCTTAGGCACTAGGGGGCCTACTAGGCGAACTTTACGCTTGTATCTCCGTGGCATGCGGAGGTTATGTATGGATATGGTGTATGGGGGTGGGAAGTCCGGGACGAGAACGGGCCCAAGAGTCCAAATCTTCCCCACTAACGCTAGGACTCCCGCGTCTGCGATTTTTGAGAGCCTTAGGAAGCGTTTCTCCCTTGGAATGATTATTTGAAATTGGTTTAGTATGCACATCCGTGGTATTCCGAGGAGTTCCGCCGCTAATAGTGACGATGCTCTACTATCCGAGACAACCACGTCCGGTTTGAATTGCTTCATGAATTTTATTTCATTTGTTACTTGATTTAGGATTCTCGGCATCGAGAGGAAGAGGTCTGGTTTTAGGAGTGTCCGTTCAAGGTCTATGGTTCCGTCCGGCTTCGTCTTTAGGTAGACGGGTGGCGCCCTCGCTAATGGAAACCCCTCGCGTTTGACGAGGTGCACGCCCTCCATGTAGGTGGAGAAGAGGACTTCCACGTCGTCCAGCTCTTCCATGAGCTTTCTGGCTATGGTGGCGCATCTCCCCGCATGCCCGAAGCCTATGCCGCACGGCGAGAAGTATACGCGCATCATTAGTGTCCTCCTTCTCCACCAGTTGTTGAGGGTTTAGTTTTTCTCTCCTTTTGAGTTTTGCCCCGATGGGTATAAATGTATTTTTGGTTGGTTCCTCATCGTTCTTATTTCCTCTCCAATCTACATCCTATGGCTATATGATGCTCCCCTTTTTCGCTTTTAGGTTGCAATTCCTTCGGGGACGGTTAGATAGGTTCCCCGTCTACGACCTCTCTAATTCTAGCCGTTTTATTTTTCCGTTCGGCGTCTCCTCCGCGTAGACTATTGCTTGGAACTTGTAGATTTTTGTGCCTTCTGCGAGCCAGCAGTCTGGTGGGAGGCCCGCCTTCCAGCAGCATTGGCATAGGAATTCCTCCTCGTCCCAGCCCCACTCCACTGGGACTTGTGGGAGTAGTAGGCCCTTCATGTATCCCCTCTCCACGATGAGGCCGTCCCTCCCCACCCGAATCTTCTTTGGGTATTCCTTCGGGCTGTCTACGACTATCAGCTCTGGGGGTGTGAGGACGCTCACCTCCACCACTATGTCGTCTAGTTCGTTTAGGGAGACGGGTGGAAACCTCGGGTCTCGGGTTGCGGAATCTATGGCGGACTCTATTACGGCTTCAGCCAGCGGCTTAATCGGGTATGGGATGCCGATGCAACCCCTCAACTCTTTCCGCTCCCCACGAATGCGATTCAATGTAACGAAAACTCCGCACTCCACCATGAACTTCCTCGGAGTGCCCTCGGGAACGGGAATACGCCTGCCAGACTTCAAGTACTCAACGATAGCCCTTCTGGCTAATTTAACCAGAAATTCACCCTCCTCGTCTGTTAGCTCGAAGCTCAATCCGTACACCGCTAGTGAATGGCGGACTTTACCTATTAAACCGTTTATGGTAGGAGGCGTAAATTTTAAGTTGGATGGATAATCCATCCAA
>CAZKUI010000098.1:0-2195 GCA_964555905.1 uncultured Candidatus Bathyarchaeia archaeon
GACCAGCACCCCAACCGGCCCCAGCTTGGCAGCCTCCGGCGGAGAGGCGGGAGGCCCAGATAAGCGCCGAGGAGTGGGAGAGGATTAGGGAGAGGAAGCCGTGGCTCAGCTCCCCGGTGGAAGCCGCCTAGAGGGATGGTGGGGCGCTGAGAGGGGTTTTGAATCTTCAATAAACCCCCTAAGAGTGGTCTACCTTGAGGATGGCGGTTAAGACCCTCCGGTGGACGACCATAGGCATATGGATATTCATCGCCCTCGCGGTCTCAACGGTGCTCTACTCCGCCGCTAGGACGGAAATCGGAGACCCGCAGTACGAGGAGATACACCAAGGCAACCTAATCACCGTCAGAATCTCCATGGGCATAACCAATAACGGTCTATACGACGTTTCTAACGTGAGTCTCCAGATTAGGTTGCTTGAGCCGGATGGGGATGTGGTGGCATCGGATAACTGCTCCGTCCCAGTGATACATAGGGGAGAAAGCTACGCCCTAAACTCCACGGTCTACGTGGATAAGCGGGACTTAGACCCGGGTGTAGAGGCGTTGACGGCGATTACCACCGTGACCATGAAGTACGCTGGCTTAATCGCCGTTCAAATTCACGTGAATAGCACGGTGGCGGTGGATTAGTAGTTGAGGTGATGGGTGGATGGGTTGGTGGCCTCGGAGGGGTTTCCTTCGGAGGGTGGTTCGGGCGGTCTTAGTTGGGGCTGTGACCTACCTGCTCACCTACTACGTGCCCCTCATGCTGTTCCCCTTGGAGCTGATTCCGCCCGAGTACACGGCTTCCTTCCACTTCTTCGTCGCCATAGTCGTGCTCTTCTCATCCCTCATGGAGTTCTTCTCCGACACGGTCGTCTACTACGCCCTTGGGGTTGCTAGGGTCTTCTTGCTCACCATGTTCTTCGTGTACACGGCTGGGGGCGGGGTGTTGGAGGCCACCTTCGTGGAGGAGGACGCCACCGTACGCTTCGTCGTAGACGTCGCCCCGTTGCTCACCATCCTAGTTTGCATGAGCCTTCTGGACATGGCTCGGTACGCCCTACAGGCCATAAACTTCGTTGTGGAGCGTGAGGAGGGCTGAATCAGCTAGATGATGTGGAAGAGCCTCCCGCCTCCCCTATGGTACTCCCCAACTATCGGTATTTTTTCCCCGCAGTTTGGGCACCGCATTTCATCGTCAAGCCTCCACTCGTCTATCCTGAAGCCGAACCTGCGGATGACCGCCTCCCCGCATCCGGGGCAGTAGGTGTGCTCCCCCTCATTCCCCGGGAGGTTCCCGACGTAGACGTAGCGTATGCCCTCCTCCATGGCTATGTTTCTTGCGTCGGCGAGGGTCTTCGTGGGGGTTGGGGGTATGTGCGTCATCTTATAATGTGGGAAGAAGCGGCTGACGTGCAGGGGCACGTCTGGGCCTAGGCTCTCCACGTGCCAGCGGCACATCTCCCTGAACTCCTCCATGTCGTCGTTTAGGCCCGGGATGATGAGGTTCGTGGTCTCCACGTGGATGCCCTTCTCGTGCATCGCCTCCACCGCCTGAAGGACGCCCTCCAACTCAGCCCCGCAGTACTTCCTGTAGAACTCCTCGTTGAACCCCTTCACGTCTACGTTGGCCGCGTCTATGAGGTGTGCGACCTCGTCCAGCACGTCCAGTGACACGTAGCCGTTGGTGACTAGGACCGTTTTTATACCCTCCTTCTTCGCGATTTCCGCCACGTCCACGATGTACTCCATCCAGATGATGGGTTCGTTATACGTGAAGGATATGGATGGGCAGCCGTAACGCTTGGCCAGCCTCACGATTCTCTCCGGGGGTGCGTCGGTTGTTGGGGCCTCCCCGGGCTCAGCCTGAGATATGTGGTAGTTCTGGCACCACGGGCATCGGAAGCTGCAGCCCCAGCTGCTTATGGACAGCGTCCCGCTCCCGGGTTCGAAGTGGAAGAGGGGTTTCTTCTCCACGGGGTCTACCGCTAGGGCTGTTAATTCCCCGTAGATTAGCGTGAAGAGCTTTCCATCCCTATTCTCCCTCGTCCTGCAAAAGCCTCGGCTTCCTGGCTTTATCACGCACCTCCTAGGGCATATCCTACACCGGACTACGTCATCCCGCAGCTTCTCGTAGAATTTTGCCTCCTTAACTGGCATCACCCTTACACCTAACCCGTAATTCGAAACCGGGGAATTTAATCTATGCGG
>CAZKUI010000099.1:0-2103 GCA_964555905.1 uncultured Candidatus Bathyarchaeia archaeon
CAGGGGTCCGAATGCACCGGCGCCGGTTACCACGGAGCCGACTAGACCCCCGACGGCGGCGGTGAGCGTGCCTACGACCGGGCCCAAAACCACGCCGAGGATCGGGGAGAGTACGGAAGACGCGGTGATGAATCTCCCGTGGGCTCCGATCACCGGGAACAGGTTGAGGGACCAAGAGGCCGCGTAGAGGGATGCAAAGCACGCAGCCAACGCCGCCTCGCGGGTTCTCATCCGAGACGCCAACCTCCCAGCCCAAACTCACGATTGTTGAGCGTTCACCCGGCTGTGGGTGGCCCATATGTGGCATGTTCCCTCCCTAGAGACCATGCATGGGCCCCACGGGGTTTGTGGGGTGCACTTCTTCATGAATAGGGGGCACTCGGTGGGTTTTATCCTCCCAACTATGACTAGGTGGCAGGAGCACCCGGGGAGCACATCCCTGCTCTCCCCCACCTTAATATCATATTTCTTTCTGGCGTCGTAGACGGAGAACTCGTCCCTAAGCTCTAGGGCGGACTTCGGGACGACCCCTATACCCCTCCAGCTTCCATCCGCCACCCGGAAGACACGCTCCATCGCCTCTTGCGCCCTGGTGTTCCCCTCCCAGGTGACGGAGCGCGTGTACTCGTTCTCAAGGCGGGCCTCGCCTTCCCTGACCTGCCTCAGGAGCATGTAGACGGCTATGAGCACGTCTAGGGGTTCAAACCCGGCGATGACGGATGGTATGCCGTATGCCTCGGGGAACACCTTGAAGGCCTTCGCCCCGGTGATGGTCGCCACGTGCCCCGGGACGATGAACCCGTCTAGGTGCAGCTCCCCTATGCCGAGGAGCAGCTCCATCACGGGGGGTATCAATCGGTGGGAGACCAACAGGCTGAAGTTCTCCGGCGGCTTCCTCAGGATTTCAACGGCGTTCGTGGGGGCTGTGGTCTCAAAGCCGATGGCGAAGAACGCGAAGTCCCTCCCGGGCTCCCTCCTAGCCATCTCAACGGCGTCCGAGACGCTGTAGACGACCCTCACATCCCCACCCTCCGCCTTCGCGTCAGCCAGAGACATCCTCGTGCTCGGAACCCTCACCATATCCCCAAACGTCGCCACAACCACGCCGTCTAGGGCCAGCTGTATCGCCTCGTCTATGTCCCTGCTCGGGCATACGCAGACGGGGCAGCCCGGGCCGGGTATGAGCTCCACGCCGTCCGGGAGTAGGCTTCGTAGACCGTAGTGGGTGATGGTCCACTCGTGGGTTCCGCATACGTGGACGAACTTCGCCGGGCCTACATCCTTGGCTAGGCCCTTAATCTTCTCCACAACCCTCCTAGCTATGGTTGGGTCGCGGAGGCCCAGGGCTTCCCCGATCGTGGCCATGCCCCACGCTCCAGCGGCTCCTAGCTGTGGAACTTGCGTATTATGGGTGGGAGTTCCGTTATGGAGTCTATGACGTAGTCCGCCCCAGCGTTGAGTAGCTCCTCCCGGGTGGATAAGCCCGTCGTCACGCCCACCGCCTTGGCCCCAGCCGCCTTAGCGCACCTCACATCCCAGGTCGTGTCCCCAACCACCAAGACGTCCTCGGCGTCCACCCCGAGGCCCCTCAAGGCAGCCCTTAGGTGGGCTGGGTCGGGCTTAATCGCGTCGGCGTCGTCCCGCGTCACCACGACGCTGAAGAACCGCCTGAGCTGGAAGCGCTCTAGAACCCTGTCTACGGAGAGCCTGCCGGCTATGGTGAATATGCCCATCTTCAGCCCCATACCCCTCAAAACCTCCAAGGTGTCTAGAACCCCGGGCAGTAGGTCGGTCGTCTTCGCGGCCTCCAGCTCGTACTTGTCCGCTATCGAGTAGACGAGGCTCCTTATCCGGCGCACATCCTCCTCACCCCCGCCGTTACTCCTCACGTAGAGCTCCGCCCTCTCCAGATTCCTGAACGTGGACTCGTTCACGGAGAATAGGGACGATGGTAGACCCATCTTCACGAGCGCCCGAACGACATCCGCCCTAGCCGCCCTATAATCGATGGAGAAGCGGACGATCGTCCCATCTAGGTCGAAAACCAACGCCCTAATCATCCCACCCAATCCACCCTTTCAATCCACGAACCTTCCACACATC
>CAZKUI010000100.1:0-2002 GCA_964555905.1 uncultured Candidatus Bathyarchaeia archaeon
TGATTATTTGAGGCTTTATATTATGATTATTTCCTGCCACTCTCCGTAGACTTCCCTTAGGACGTTGCACACCTCACCTAGGGTGGCGTAGGCCTTCACAGCCTCCAGCACCGCTGGGAAGACGTTCTCGTAGCGCTCCGCAGCCCTCCTAACCTCCTCCAGCGCCCTTTCCACCTTAGCTTGGTTCCTAGTCTCCTTGACCCTCCTCAGCCTCTCCAGCTGGCGTTCCTCGTACTCCCTTTGTTTCCTCACAACCCACGCGGGGTTTATTGGAATCCAGTCCTCCTCCTTTGGAACCTCAAAGCAGTTCACCCCAACGATTGGGATCTCCCCAGTGTCTACGCCGACCTGATACCGGTGCGCCGCCTCAGCCACCTCCCTCTGTGGGTACCCCTTCTCCACAGCCCTGATCATGCCCCCCATGGAGTCTATGCGGTCTATGTACTTCCACGCTTTTTCCTCCACCTCGTTTGTGAGCCACTCTAGGAAGTAGGAGCCTCCCATGGGGTCTACTACATCCGCCACCCCGCTCTCGTAGGCGATTATCTGCTGGGTTCTGAGGGCAACCCGAACAGCCTCCTCCGTTGGTAGACATAGGGTTTCGTCGAAGGAGTTCGTGTGTACGGATTGGGCGCCTCCGAGCACCGCCGCGAGCGCCTGTATGGTCACCCTCACCACGTTATTCACCGGTTGCTGGGCTGTGAGCGTCGCCCCGGACGTTTGGACGTGCATCCTCATCCACATGGAGCGCGGCTTCTTCGCGTTGAACCTTTCACGCATTATCTTCGCCCACATCCTTCTGGCAGCCCTGAACTTCGCGATCTCCTCAAAGAAGTTGTTGTGGCTGGCGAAGAAGAAGGAGAGCCTAGGTGCGAACTCGTCTACGTCCATCCCGCGCTCTATGCACTTCTCCACGTACGCGATGCCATCGGCAAGCGTGAACGCCAGCTCTTGGACCGCTGTGGAGCCGGCCTCCCGTATGTGGTAGCCGCTGATGCTGATTGGGTTCCACTTAGGCATGTGCTTTGTGCAATACTCTATAACGTCGACCACGAGCTTCACGGAGGGCTCCGGGGGCCAAATAATCAACCTCTGCCCGACGAACTCCTTTAGCATGTCGTTCTGGACGGTTCCCCCTAGGAGGTGCTGCGGAACCCCCTGCTTCTCAGCCGTGGCGATGTACATGGAGAGTATCGGTATGGTTGGGCCGTTGATCGTCATGGAGGTCGTAACCTTATCCATGGGTATGCCATCGAATAGAATTTCGAAGTCTCGCAGGGTGTCTATGGCGACTCCGCACGTCCCCACTTCACCCCGCGCAAGTGGGTCGTCGGAGTCGTATCCCCTTATGGTTGGGTAGTCGAATGCGATGCTTAAGCCTGTTTCTCCCTCCTCCAGCAGATACTTAAAGCGCTTGTTCGTGTCCTCTGCGGTTCCATACCCAGCGAACTGCCTCATCGTCCAAATCCTAGCCCTATACATCGTAGCGTGGATACCGCGCGTAAATGGGTATTCGCCCGGAAGCCCCAAATCCCTCATGTAATCCATATCCTTGATGTCAAGCGGCGTGTAGACGCGGTTGATGGTGATGTCCGAGGTCGTCTTGAACTCCCGCCGCCTCTCCGGAAGCCTCTCAATCCACTTGGGAACCACCTCGGCGTCCCAACGCCTAAGCTCACGCTCAATCTCCTTCAACGCCTCCTCATCAAACAACCAAACCGCCCCCCACACCCATAAACACCACCAAAAATAAAAGAATAACCTCCCATCCCCTACACAACTAAAAGATTTTTAGCTTACTCATTCTCTATTAATGTCGGTAACCATGGAGCTTAGAATTTCCTACGACCCCGAGGCAGACGCATTATATATAAAACTAAAGGACGACAAGGTGCTTAAGAGCGAGGAAGCTAAAGAAGGCGTTATAGTAGACCTAAACAAACAAGGCGAGATAATAGGAATAGAAATTCTAAATTTCTCCAAATCAGGCATAGATTTAAAC
>CAZKUI010000101.1:0-1925 GCA_964555905.1 uncultured Candidatus Bathyarchaeia archaeon
GTTGATTTGGCTGGTGGTGAGGAAAGGCCTTCAATAACTAAGGGGGAGAAGATGGTGGCCGCGACGCTGGTGGCTGGAACCCTCATATCCATCATGATAACCATCGTCGGCGTCCTGCTCTTCGTGGTTCAGCAGTTTCTGAATCTAAGCCTCGCTAAGTTCCTGTTGCTTCCCATGGGCCTTCAGATAGCGGTGGTTGGTGGAGGGCTTCTAGCCATATTCCTCCTCGCCGCGTTGTTCTGCATCGTCTGGAACAGGGGCTACAAGCTACTGCTAAAGTGGATATACGAGGTCACCGCCTTCGAGGAGGATTAAAGGTAGACACCTAAACCCTTCCTTCAACCCCGTTTAAACCCTCTTCAGCCAACCCTAACCAATTCATATTCTAGGCTCCCAAGGCCCAGCTTTGCGGCGGCGTCCAGCACGGGCCTCCACATGGGCCCTCCATGCCTCAGGAACCGCTGAAACGGCCGCCAATTCTTCAGGGCGGACAGCTTATCCACCCCCGGCTTTAAAGCGTCTACCTCCTCAGCCGCGGAGCCCGGTATGCCAGGGGCCTGCGTGATGAGGTCTACGGAGGCCTTGTCTATGGCCACTGGGTCTAGGGATGCTAGGATCCCGACATCCGGGACTATGGGTGCGTCTCCGTAGCTGAAGCAGTCGCAGTGGGGTGTGATGTCGTATGCTAGGTTTAGGTACGCCACCTTGCCCTTCAGGTGCTTCACTACGGCGAGGGCGGCGTCGGCTATGCGTACC
Organism: uncultured Candidatus Bathyarchaeia archaeon; assembly: GCA_964555905.1. GTDB lineage: Archaea > Thermoproteota > Bathyarchaeia > EX4484-135 > B24-G1 > CAZKUI01. Next base: position 757 of record CAZKUI010000101.1, read on the forward strand.
CCAAGCTCCTCGTTTGTGGGGTGGTGTATGTCCATCCACCCGGTTATAGCCCCGGTTGGGCAGATGTCCCAGCACCCACAGCCCATGATGCACCTCTCCTCCAGTATGCGCGGCTTCCCACGCTCCTCAACTATGGCTCCAGCGGGGCAGAACTTCACGCACTCCCCGCAGTTGTTACACCTCTCAGGGTCTATTGCGGGCTTCTTCGCCATGTGGATTGATGCCTTACCGCGCTTCGTGAGGCACCCGACGCCTATGTTCTTCAGGGCTCCCCCAATTCCAGCCCGTGGGTGTCCCTTGACGTGGGCCACGGATATGAGGGCGTCGGCCTCCGCCACCGCCTGAGCCAGCTCCACCCTCCTAAGCCGAAGCCCGTCTACATCCACCCAAACGCCGCTCAGGCCCTTCAGGCCGTCGGCGATGATTACCGGGGCGCCCACCGTCTCCGAAGTAAAGCCGTTACGGACAGCCGTCCAATAAGCCTTAACCGCGTCCCCACGGGGACTCGCCAGGCCGAGGCCCGTGGTCTCCGTGACGAACGGGGTGCCACCCGCCTCCCTCACCTTCTCCACCACAACCCTCACGTGCTGGGGCCTCACATGACGCTCATTCCCGGGAGTCCCGAAATGAACCTTAACAGCCACTAAATCCCCGGAATCAATCACGCTCGCCAAACCAGCCTCGTCAAAGAGCCTAGCCAACTTACGCTCCACGGCATCCTCAGGCCGACGAGCACGCATATCAACCAAATACACCCTAGAGACAGAACTTCCTGAACTCAATTCCAGCCACCCAAGGCTACGAAAACTATTCACAACGTCCATCAAGTAAATATTTTGGGGAGGATTATCTTAAAGTGACGTGAGGGCGTAGGGATGAATGAGTACGGGCATAGATTTAGATGCTCCGATGAGGAGTATAGGGCTCTGCAGATGGCTAGAAACCGAGTAATAGATTATAAAATTATGATTAGGTCCTTTGAGAGGGACGCCGAGGAGTTAATGAAGCTCGGGCTCACAGAGGATGCGCTAAAGCATAAGGAAGCTGCGAACAAACTCGTAAAAGACTTAAGGTATTGGGAGGGCGAAGTAAAGAGGCTAGAAGCGATATGCTTCGGAAGAGAATAACTGAGTAAGCGTTTCATTTCAGCTTTCTTATTCTATATCTTC